>CALUWZ010000023.1 GCA_944324625.1 uncultured Mailhella sp.
ATGGCTTCAAATGTCCTGAAGTTGATTTCTCCCGCGGCACTTTGATTTAACACAATTCTTGCACGCTGATACACGGGAACGAAATTTCCCTGCCGCACAACAATCGGCATAAATGCTTTGAATAAGGAATAAAAACCTGCCCTGTCAGGATTGTTTTTATGTCCCAGTGTCCCCACAAAGGCAATGGGAACAGTTCTGTTTCTCAGCCATTCCTCTTTGGTTTCAAACGGACTGAAATATTTTGCAAATAAAGGAAAATGCTCAGAATAAGAAGGAAATTTCTCTTTTTCCTCGGCTTGGGCATACAGGACAAAATCAAACGAGCGGGAATACGCACCGTGCCAGCCATGGCAATAGGTATCAATGGAATAAAAAACTGCCGGTACGGGCAATTCTTCCACACCGTACACATGAGGCAGCGTACTGTCATCGGCATGCAAAAAAACATCAGGCACAAACCCTTTGCTTCTGCACAATTCAAACAGTTTTTTTGCGGAAATAATGCCAAACATGGGCAAATTACACGTTTCAGATTCGCCGACGCTGAAAACCCTATGGCCCATTTTTTCCAACTCTTCGGAAAAATAAGGATTTTTACCGTATTGAAGAATATTCATACTTAAGCAAAAAGGGCTTTCCTTTCGGAAAGCCCGTTACAATTATACGTGTTTAATTTCAACACCCAAAAGTTTAATAAATTCACCGATTAATGCAGGATGAGCAGGCCAAGCGGCAGAGGTTGCCAAATTGCCGTCAACAACAGAATCGGTAAACGTTGCATTGGAAGCCTGCCAAATACCGCCTGCAAGTTTAATATCAGGCATTACGGCAGGATAGGCAGTACATTTTTTGCCGCGTACCACATCAGCGGCAACAAGAAGCTGAGGACCATGGCAAATGGCGGCAATGGGCTTTTTGGCTTTTTCAAATTCCTGAACAATTTCAATAACCCGGCTGTTCAGGCGGATATATTCCGGAGCACGGCCGCCCGGTACATACAAGCCGTCATAATCTGCCGTATTGACTTTGTCAAAATCATAATTGAGCAGGAAATTATGGCCGCGTTTTTCGGAATAGGTTTGATCACCCTCAAAATCATGAATGGCTGTTGCCACAGTCTGACCGCTTTTTTTGTCCGGGCAGACGACATCAACTTGGAATCCGCACATTACAAGCATTTGATACGGAACCATAAGTTCATAATCTTCTACAAAATCCCCTGCCAAAATAAGAATTCTTTTAGCCATAATACCCTCCTACGGTTTAATATAGGCAAAATGTTCATTCTGAAGGCGCACAAGCTCCACAATGCCTGCAGGAACCACTTCAGCTCCTTCCGCCAGTTGTTCCTTATTTAAGGAAAACTTATTCATGGCATTTTGGCAAACCCGAATTTTCAGACCTTTTTTCTGCAAATCTGCAAATTCTGCCTTTACTTTTTCCTTGGTAAACCAATTAATCGCGGGGCCGTTCACCAGCAAGACTATTTCCGCACTTTTGCCCTCAAGGGCCGCAAAATAATTGCTGATATTGGAAACAGCAATATTCAGCACACTTTCGTCATTCAAATCAACATGAAAAACCGTATTATAATTCATGGAATATCCTTTATTAATGTTTAAGCTGTTCAATGGTTGCCAAATGATGAACAGGGCCTATGCCTTTGCCGGGCGCATAACTGTTGCGCAGCGCACAGTTCAAAAACTCCTGAGCCTTTTTCACGGCAACGATAAGAGGCTGTTTTTTGGCAAGATATGCCGCAATGGCAGCAGAAAGCGTACACCCCGTTCCGTGGCTGTTCTTCGTTTCCACATGGGGCTGACGCAGAGCTTCTTTATTGCCCTTTTCATCAAAAAACCAGTCTGTCACCAAAATCGGCTTTTCTTCAAAATGACCGCCTTTAATCAGCACGGACTTTGCACCCATGGCAAGAAGTTTTTTGCCTGCTTCATCAATACTTTTTTCATCCGTAAGCTTTATGCCCGTCAAAACTTCCGTTTCGGGTCTGTTGGGCGTAACAAGCGCTGCAAGAGGAAACAATTTTTCCTTCATGATTTCCACGGCATCTTCCTTAATTAAAGCATGGCCGCTTGTGCTCACGCAGACAGGATCAACCACCAAGGGAAAATCAACATGCTTCAGTTCATGAACCAGCGCATCGATAATCTCCGCACTGAAAAGCATGCCTGTTTTAGCCGCATGAATGGGAAAACCGTCCAATACCGCTTTAAGCTGTTCAACGACAAATTCTGGAGACGGCGCATGAATACCCGTCACGCCCAGACCGTTTTGTGCCGTCAAGGCAGTAATGACACTGGTTCCGTATACGCCGAGACTGGCAAAAGTTTTCAAATCAGCCTGAATGCCTGCACCGCCGCCGCTGTCGGAACCTGCTATGGTCATTGCATTGGGAAGTATACCGCTGAACATGTTTCCTCCTATAAATACACTGCTTCAAAAAGAGCAAGTACGCTTTCTTTTGACAAAAGTTTCAGAACAGAACCTTTAATTTGCCATGAATCAGCCTTTTCCAGAACCTTTTTAAAGTCTGCGGCCTGTTCTTCTCCGTGGGGACAAAGCATGAGCGTTGAACCTCCGGGCCCTGTTTTTATGGCCTGTTCCTTAATTTCAGCGGGCATAAAGAAATTATTGCACCCGTCAGAACCTGACATCATCCCGTCACGGATAATGATATGCGGTTCTGCCTGATTCTCAAACGTCTGCACGCTTTTTCCGTTTAATCTGATAAGACGCCAATATGTATTTTCCAATGTTGCATTCTGAAACATTTTTCCGCAAACCTGCGTATCGTCAGCAGCAACTTTAACCGGATACAAATCCAATTCATTGTTTTCGTTCCGGCGCAAAATAACATCCATTTTCACGGAATACGGTTCTTCAATGCTTGTCATGCCGAGAGATTTATATACCAGCCGGGGAAACTGCACCGGAAAACTGCAAGCAGTAATGCAGTCATTAAAATACAGCCTGTCTTTTTTCTCGGCAACGGTTCCGTGCACGGTAAATTTTCCTATGTCAAAAACATCGTTTTCCACAAATCTGAACGGAACCATTTCCTTATCCCCATAGCGGCTGACAACAAGGGTTTTATCATCTCGCATGATCACGGATAAGGGAAGTTTTTCTCCCTGAGTAATTTCCAGTTTCTGATTTCTGTCCACAATTGCCCAGTGAGCTACGGAACCTTCTGAATTTTTCTGCAAAACGGCAAGACCGTTTTTTTCAAAATAGAAAACATCACCGTCTGCGTTCATATATTTGGACGGCACGGGAATTTTCCTTTCCGTCATTTTTCCGTCGGCTTTATACAGCAATATTTGCTTGTTTTCGATGCTTACAGGGCCGGGTGTGGAAAAAAGCGCAATATTGTCATGATAAATTGCCGCATTGATATAAATTTTATCCTGCTCACCCGCCAAACACTCAAAAGAAAACGGCAGCGGTATTTTGCCTTCATGGGGAAAAGCATACATGGCAAAGGGCACTTCTTCGTTATTTTTATACAGCTCATAACGGACATCTACCTTAGGCGGCAGCTGAATGCGTTCACGATAAAAAATTTCGCCCTGCAGCACGCGTATTTTTTTCTTGGATCTTTTCAGCACATAATCTTCCGAGCCGTTATTCATATACATGGTATCGCCGTCCACAACAACCTTATATTCCTTTTCCGTTATTTCTGTAGACGGAATATAGGAAAATGCCATAAGCAGCTTGTCTTTGGCAACACGCTTCCATGTATAGCCTGTTTTGGTTTTATAATGAATATACGCAACTGTTCCGTCTGCCTTAAAATCCAATGCGCAGGCAAATTCCGTCTGCCAGAGTCCCACAACTTCATCCTGCGCATAAACAGGACTTGCGGACAAAAACATCAATAAAAACATTAACAGCTTTTTCATGGCATCTCCTTACACCAAAGCTATCAAATCATATTCCTGTGTTTCGGTTATATCCGCTTCAACTATCATTCCGGGAGCAATCTCTTCGCCTTCTGGAGCTGAAATATAGGTTATTCCGTCCACATCGGGAGCCTGAAACCACGTACGGCCCACATAAAGACCGGGCCATTCCTCATGCTCCCTGTCAATGATAACGGACATACGGCGGCCTAAATATTCTTCCAAAATTTCTTCGCTTATTTCAGCCTGCAGCTGCATAAGCTCATCCCGTCTTGCTTCCTTGACACGCTGTTCCACCTGATTCGGCATAAGGGCAGCCTTGGTTCCTTCTTCCTGCTCATAGGCAAAAACCCCCATTTGATGAAAGCGTGTTTTATCCACAAAATTAAACAATCTGTCAAAATGCTTATCCGTTTCTCCCGGAAAACCGACAATAAACGTGGTGCGCAGTGCGGCATCAGGAAAATATCTGCGTATTCTTTCCACCACAAGATCAGGATTTTGAGCAAAAGGCCTGCCCATTTGGGCTAAAATATCTTCATGGGCATGCTGAAGCGGAATATCGAAATACGGCATAAATTTATCGCCGGCTTCTTTCAGATAATTCAGCAGGGTGTCGGTCATGCCGGCAGGATACAAATACATAAGCCGCAGACGTTCCAAGCCGTCCAAAGCAAAAAGCTTATCCAAAAGCGGACGCAAATCTTTATCTGCACTGTCACTGCCCCACGCAGTCACGTCCTGAGCCACCAGAACCAGTTCCTTAACGCCGCCGTCAACCAGCATCTTGGCCTCAGGCACAAGAATTTCTTTGTCAACGGAACGGTACGCCCCGCGTATGAAAGGAATTGTGCAGAAAGAACAGTTATGCCTGCAGCCTTCCCCGATTTTCAGCCATGCATAGGACGGGCCTGTACTCAGCCGCCTGTGCATGACAGGAATTTCCGCATTTGTATTTTTATATAAAAAAGACCGCTTTTCTTTGGCTGAGAGCTCAATGCCGAAATGCTCCTGAACAGCAGCCGCAGTCAATGCCCCCCAGTTATCAATGTCTTTTGTTTCAAGCCACAAATCAACTTCGGGCACTTCCTTGGAAAGTTCGCTTACACCGTAACGGCCCACAAGACAGCCGCAAACAATAATAAAACTGTCTTCGCTTGCCTGTGTGGCGACTTCCACTATGGCAGACACGGATTCTTCCACGGCGCTTTGGATAAAAGCACAGGTATTGACAAACACCACATCTGCATCTTCCAAATCGTCAACGGCAATGAAATCACCCAAGGAGCCGAGCACGTGTTCCGTATCCACCAAATTTTTCGGACATCCGAGGCTCTGTGTATAGACTTTAATCATAACTTACTCTAATTTTTGACCTAATCTGCTGAAACGAAGGGAATTTTCTTTACTGTCCCATGACCAGTATATGCGCCATGCCTTGCCGTAAATCTCGTCACGGTTCACAGTGCCCCACGCCCTGCTGTCTTCGGAATTATCCCTGTTGTCTCCCATTACAAAATATTCGTCTGCAGGAACTTTAAAAGGAGGCATATTGTCAAGCGGTCCCAGCCAATTGGGACGGGTGTGAATTATATACGGCTCTTCCACTTTCTCGCCGTTCCGGTAAAGCTGCTTGTCACGCATTTCCATAACGTCACCGGGCAATCCGACCACACGCTTTATATAATCCACAGAAGGATTTTTTGGATATTTAAAAACAATAATGTCACCGTATTGGGGACCTTCCGCCTTGTAAATCCACGTATCGGAAAACGGCAGCTTAAAACCGTAGCTGAGTTTGTTGACCAATATATAATCACCAATCTGAATGGTATTCAGCATAGAACCTGACGGTATGGTAAATACCGAAACCAAGAACAGCCTGATAAAAGCCGCAACGATTAAAGCCACAAACAAGGCTTCCCCGTATTCACGCAGAATGCCTTTTTTCTTTGGAGTTATTTCTGACATATTTCCCTCATTAATGTATCTTTTATTGTATTATCACGCATCAGTCTGTGACGCAAGTTTAATAACATTATGTTTTAACGGCTTTCCCTGACAATCAAAAAAACTTTTCTGCCGCCGCCCCTGCTTTTTCAGGTATTCGGCAAATCCGTATTTTTTCCTGCATATTTCACGGCATTCTCTAATTTAATATATTTTTTTGCCGAATAAAATAAGAGAGGTGAATAAAATGAATGAAATAAAAATAGATGTTTCCTGCGACTCACACTTACCGAAACAAATGCCCGGAGTGCAGAATTTATCCGCACCCAAAACTGCCCCTCAAACAAAAAATTCTTCTTCAGCCCCTGCGGCACAAAGCACTGCGGCGGCGGCAGATTCTATTGAGATATCGCAAATTACACAGGAAATTATCGGCAAAGCTTCCGAGTTTTTGGATTCACCTTCTGCGGAAAACACTCTGACAGCCAATCTTGAAAAAGGTTCTTTTCAGGTAACAAGCCAAAATAACGGTGTTTATTCCGCTTCCTACGCTTCCGCAAACAGCAGTTCTTTTTCTTTTGATTTTAACCAAAATATCATTATCCAAGAAAATGAAAACAGCACTCTTGTTTTCTTTGAACAAAACAACATAACCAAAAAATTCCAAACCGACGGAACCATACTGGAATTTCAGGGAAATATTCTCGACCAAAATAAAAATTCCGTCATTGTCAATACATCAGGAGGTGTTGTCGAGGCAGAAAACAATACCGTTATGGTTCTGGCAGACAATACAACCGTCAATGCCAACGGCAGCAATACCATATTATTAAATGACTCTGTCCGAAATGCCGAGATTAACGCCCAAAACGGAAATAATACCATCAAAGGGCAAAACATTTACGACAGCGCAATCAATATCAAAAGCGGAACAGCAGACATAAAATTCAGCCAAATCCATGACACAAGCATACATTCCTCGGCAAAATCCGTTCAGCTTACGGCAGGAACGCTTGCCGACAGTTCTGTTCTGCTGGCTTCCGGCATGCATAAACTCAACCTTTACAATGCAGAAAACAATACCATACAATTTGCTGCAAATTCCATTGACAGCGAATCTTCTCTCAATATTTTAGGCAAAGGAAAAAATAATTCCATTGCAATGCAGGGCGAAAAAGCCGTTCTTTACATAAACAAAAGCGAAACAAACACCATTGATTCCACGGCCCGCTGGACCACAGCGCATTTGTCCTCTTCCGAGGCCGACTCCATACAGCTCCAAACGTACTGGGCAAGCATAAACACCAATTCCATGACTGACAGCTCTGTCTCTGTCAGCAGCAGCCAGACTTTTTCCCTTAACGCAGGCCATATCGGCGGAAATACTTCCATTTCTGCCTCAAGTCTGAATGCTTCACTGTATGCTGAAGAAATCACAGGCAGCACAGCACTCAGCATAACAGGCCGGCATTTTGCCGATGCCACTGTCCGGACAATTTCCGGAAATGCCTCGCTCAATATCAATTCTTGGTATTTTTCCAATATATATATTGATAAAATACTGGAAAATGCCCTTGTCGATATAAACGCAAAACAAGCAAATCTGACCGTAAACGGCATGGAAGGCAATTCATCCGTCAATCTGAATGACAGCAAGGTCAACGGGGCTTTTGGTTCAATAAGCGGCAATGCTTCCATCCAAAACGGAAAAAACGCTTCAAATATTATTATCGGAAAAAAAACTTCGTCAGCAAAATTGGCAGATACATACAGCATCTTTTCGGAGTTAAATGCGTCAGAACGCGGAAAAGCTTTTTCTTCTTATATGGAATCCGTGCAAAATTCAGACATTCCCCCTGCAGCAGTACCGCAGGAATTCAGGATTGAAACAACAATTTAAATCTTGACAAATTTTTCTTATCAGGTATTATTCCTAATAAGAAAAATTAAGGAGAAAATATGAGTTTCAGCCCAAAATTCAAAATCGGCGATATTGTAAGCATTGATGACGTAAAAGCAGAATTTCAAGTCGGAAACTGCGGTTCTATCAGAAAAAGCACAGAAAACAACTGCCTTGTGCTTATCAGCAATCATACAAGCAAAACAAAAGAATATAATGACAATTGGCAGGGAGACACATTCTACTACGAAGGCATGAACATTAAAGACAAAAAACTTTCAGGCCAAAACAAAGCCCTTGCTGACGGCAATCTGCCCGCCTATCTTTTTGAAGTATACAAAAATAAAGAATACACCTATCAAGGACAAGTCAAACTTGCAGGTAATTATGAAATCAAAGAAATATCCTGCAAAGACGGAACGAAAAAAGATATCATAATTTTTCCTTTGCACAAAGCTTAAAAATCCCTCCCTGCGAGGGATTTTTTTACTTTAATTTTCTCCCAAAAAAATCGGATTTTTTCGGGTTAAAAACAATTTTTTCCGCCATTCCTCATCCACTAAAACCTTCAGGCGCAATTGATTGGGATTTGCCAAAGAATCACGTTCCTTTTGCATATTGCCGACATGCTGCAAAATTCTGCGATATTCTGCATCAGTCTGAGTTTTTTTGACACTGTGCAAATACCTTTCGTTTAATTTATCAAAAATAAAGCCGAATTTAAACGCTGTTTCACAGCAATTCTGCGCTTCCCCATATAATTTTTTATTATACAGACTGTCAAAAAGCAAAAAATATCCGTCCAGCCAATAGGGTTCTTCCTGCAGCATGGCATAACAGCGCTCATCCGAAAAGTCTGCCGTCATTGCATCATACAATTTCTGCCGTTTTTCCAAAGGCAAACTGACATAAAAATAATACTCTTTTGTCAGTGAGGGCAAATAACCGTCTGCTTCAAAAAGTTTATGAGCATCGGGCAGAATAAATTTGTTTCGGCTGATGAAAACTTCCCTGTTATGGACTGTAAGATCTTCATTCAGCCTGCCCGGGCTTTGGCTTTCAAGATGATAAATTACTGAAGACGGTATAACTTTACAGTGATATCCGTTGTTAACATAACGGTAACATAAATCAACATCCTCAAACCCGTTTATAAATTCCTCGCAAAATTTACCGAAATGAAAGAAATCAGACGTTCTGGTTAAAAAAGCTGCGCCGGTAATCGCCTTAAATTTTTTAGGTTTTCCAACAACAGGGTGATTATGCGGAAAATATTGATAAATATGCTTCAGATGACCGTTCAGCGTATACATGACTCCGCAGTGCTGAACAGTATTGTCTGGATACAAAAGCAAAGGGCCGACCATGCCGACACCTTCTTTTAGGATGCCCTGAAGAAGAGGTTCAAGCCAATTTTCCGTAACCAACGTATCATTATTCAGAAAAAATAGAAATTCACAGCCCAATTGTTGCGCAATTTCAGCCCCTTGATTGCAGGCAACCGCAAAACCCTTATTTTGCTCATTTCTGTGGTAATAAAATTTACTTCCGAACAAGTTCGCGCCTGCAGTCTTTATTTTATCAGGTTTGACATCGGCAGAAGCATTGTCACAGACAATTATAATAATATCTTTTAACTCGGTATATTTTTTTATGGATTCAAGACAAGGAACTGTCAGTTCTTTCCATTTATTATAAATCGGTATAATGATTCCTGCTTTCATCTGCAACCTCTTGCTTAAAACCTATCACGTTTTCTTTATAATGACAATTACAGGTCCAAAAGCAATAAAAATTTTGTGCATAAATTTTAAATCTTTTCCCAATTTTTATAAAAATTTTCTACTTCATATAACAGTCGATGATATAAAACAGAATCTATAAAAATCATTTGCCGAATATTACCCGCTGAACCTTATCCAAAGGAAAAAAGAGCTTGACCGTTAGGGTTAGAGTCCATTTCCCTGAGCGCACGGTGTTTCGATAATTAACGCATAAAGTCTGCAGGCTGTTTTCTTTTTTTGTTCAGCAGCTGGTACAGCATGACAGAGCTGATACGACAGAAAATTACTGTTTATACGTTTCATAAGTGAGTACAGCTGCCTGCTCCAATAAGCAAACAAGCGGGCAGATGTTCACAAAAACAAAACGTCACTTTCAATTCTTATTCGGCAGTTGTCTGACGTTCTCACCTCGTAACAATCTGACTTAATAAAAAAATTTCTTTTATAAAATATATGACAGGCTGAAGCTGATAAAATAATGAACACGAAGAAACACACGCTGTTTCAGCACGGCAGGCAATTAAAAAAAACAGGTCATTTATTTTTAATGGATAAACAAACCAAATTAATACTGAAAGAAGACAATACTGTATCAAAAGATTTACAGTTTACCCTGCTTATCACAAAAATTAGTGGCCGTAAAAAAAAAGACCCCTTGCGGGGTCTTAATATTTGGAAACTGTACCAAACTGAAATTATTTAATTTCAACGGTTGCACCGGCTTCGGTGAGTTGTTTCTTAGCTTCTTCAGCTTCTTCTTTGGAAACGCCTTCTTTGAGGGTAGCAGGAGTACCGTCAACTTTGTCTTTTGCTTCTTTAAGGCCAAGGCCGGTAAGAGCGCGAACAACTTTGATAACGCCGATTTTGTTAGCGCCTGCGTCTTTAAGAACAACGTCAAATTCGGTTTTTTCTTCTTCAGCAGGAGCAGCAGCAGCGCCGGCAGCAGGAGCCATTACCATTGCAGCAGCAGGAGCAGCAGCGGATACACCGAATTTTTCTTCCAATTCTTTGATGAACTCAGAAAGTTCGAGTACAGTCATGTTAGCAATAAATTCAACAACTTGTTCTTTAGTTACGGACATGGGATTTCTCCTTGAAATTTTGTAAAAATCTTTGGCAAAAAATTAATAAAACTGTTAAGCAGCCAATTACGCAGCTTTCTTGGACTCGAGGTCTTTGAGAGCATAAAGAAGAGGACGTACCATATTGGCCATGAGGGATACCAAGCCTGTAGGTACTTGGTTCATGGTGCCAAGAACCTGAGCAAGCAATTGTTCCTTGCTTGGCATCTTAGCAAGTGCGTCAACATCAGCAACAGAAAGAACTTTACCTTCCAAGCTACCGCAGCGAACTGCAAAAAGCTTGCTGTCTTTGGCAAAGTCACTAACTGCTTTGGCAACAGCAACAGGGTCACTAAATCCAAGAGCAATAGCGCAGTTTTCTTTGAAGTTACCGGAGATAACTGCGTGAGTGGTTTCAGATAAGGCAATACGTGCAAGAGTATTTTTTACAACGTAAAACTCACCGCCGGCCTGACGGATTTTTACTCTAAGCGCGGTCAGCTCTTCCACACTCATACCCTTGAAATCAGTAACTACAACAATAGAAGCTTCAGCAGCTCTTTCGCGTACCTGTTCTATGATCGCAGCTTTTTCTGACTTATTCACGTGAAACTCCATCACGTTAGGGTTTGAAATCTGGAAATGCCGAGCCAAAGAATTTGTCTGGGCAGGATTTATAAACCTGCTGTCTTCGACTCGAAAATTTCGTCCTTAGCCATATATCACATAAAACTATTAAAAGAAGAATACAGCCTTGCGGCCATATTCCTCATATATTAGTTTTCCATGAACTTTCTGATAAGGGTTGGATCAACCTTGAAGCCGGGGCCCATGGTGGTTGAAACAGCCATTTTGGTCATGTAAGTACCTTTTGCGGCACTTGGTTTGAGGCGCTGAACAGCATCAAGCAGTGCTTTAAGGTTATCCTGAATTTTTTCAGGACCGAAAGATACTTTACCAAGAGGTGCATGAAGCACACCGGCTTTGTCAACTTTAAAGTCAACCTTACCGGCTTTAAGTTCTTCAACGGCTTTTGCAACGTCAAAAGTTACAGTACCGGTTTTTGCGTTAGGCATAAGACCGCGGGGTCCGAGCTGACGGCCTACCTGACCGACAAGAGCCATAACGTCAGGAGTTGCAACTGCTGCATCAAAGTCAAGGTTGCCGGCTTTAATGCTTTCAACCAAGTCTTCTGCACCTACAATATCGGCACCTGCAGCTTTTGCTTCGGCTTGTTTATCGCCTTTGCAGAATACTGCAACGCGAACGGTCTTGCCTAAACCGTGAGGAAGAGAAACAGCACCGCGAACCATTTGGTCGGAGTATTTGGGGTCAACACCGAGGTTGAGAGCCACATCAACTGTTTCGTCAAATTTAGCATAAGAAGCGGCAAGAGATTTCTGCACTGCTTCTTCAACAGTATAAAGGCTTGTCAAATCTACGCCTTCTACTGATTTACGATATTTTTTTCCATGTTTGGGCATTTGTATTCCCTTCTTTGCTCTATTCGTCTTGAATCTCCTACCCTAAAGGTAGTACTGCCGAATCCAACGATAAAACACGCGAATATCACGTACAATCGATTGGAAAACTGCCCTGATTAACCTTTAATTTCAAGTCCCATTGAACGTGCTGTACCTTCAATGTTTTTGATAGCACCTTCAAGATCTTTGCAGTTGAGGTCAGGCATTTTTACTTTTGCAATTTCTTCAACCTGAGCTTTGGTTACTGAACCTACTTTTTTACGGTTTGGTTCACCTGAACCTTTTTCCACTTTGGCTGCTTTCAAAAGAAGAACCGGAGCGGGAGGGGTTTTGGTAATAAAAGTAAAAGAGCGATCAGCGTATACGGTGATGATAACAGGAATGATCATTCCTTTCTGGTCTTGTGTACGAGCGTTAAACTCTTTACAAAAGCCCATGATGTTAACACCGTGTTGACCCAAAGCAGGACCAACCGGTGGAGAAGGGTTAGCTGCTCCGGCTGGAATTTGCAATTTGATTTTGCCTACTTCTTTCTTGGCCATGATGTTTTCCTTTATATAGCCCGAATATTAGACTTTATATATTGACGTTACCCCTTCGTTACTTGGACAAAATCCAATTCAACGGGAGTCTGACGTCCAAAAATAGATACTGATACACGAAGTTTGCCTTTATCATGGTTAACATCTTCAACCGTACCATTAAAGCCGCCAAAAGGTCCGTCAAGAACACGGACATCATCACCAACTTCAAATTTAACTTTTGGTCCCGGGTTATCCTGTCCTTCTTTTACCAAGGAAAGAATACGGCGGACATCATCGCTGGCCATGGGAGCCGGACGGTTTTTTCCGCCTACAAAACCGGTAACTTTTGGAATGCTTTGTACAAGATGCCATGAAAAATCGGTCATAGTCATTTGAACCATGATATAACCGGGGAAAAGCTTGCGGGTAACAGTTCTTCTCTGACCGTCTTTGCCGATTTCAACGACTTTTTCGGTGGGGAGAAGAACCTGATGAATAAGACCTTCATCCTGAGCAGTGCGTTTAAGCTCGTTGATTTGCTTTTCCACTCTCATTTCAAACCCGGAATAGGTATGAAGCATATACCAGTTATGGTATTCGTTTTCATGAGAGACTGCCTCAGCTTTCGGCATGCTTGCCGCTGCTTCGACAATATTTTCTTGGCTCACTTCTTGAGAGTCAATATTGATATTTTCTTGATCCATGATAAAACTCCAATTAGGAAAAAAAGCCATTCATTATGACAAAATCATACGAATAGCACCAGAAAGCAGGAAATCCACTAAACCTAAAAGGAGTGCCATGACGGTAACAAATCCTAATACAACCAAACCTGTTGTACGAGTTTCTTTCATGGTTGGCCAACTTACTTTACGAAGCTCAGCACGAGAAAGTAAGAAGTAGCTTTTTAAAGCAGAAAAGCGTTCGGACAAACTGCTTTTACTCTGCTTTGATTTTGGTGCTTCGGAAGTTTTTTTGGTAACTTGAGAAGCATTTACTTCTGCGTTATCTTTGCTCATAAATATCCCAATTATGAAAGAAAAATGGCAGGACAGGAGGGATTCGAACCCCCAGCATGCGGTTTTGGAGACCGCCGCTCTACCGTTAGAGCTACTGTCCTGCTCTATGAAAACTACTTGGTTTCTCTATGAAGTGTATGTTTCTTGTCCCAAGGGCAATATTTTTTCACTTCAAGACGGCCAGTAGTATTCTTCTTGTTTTTTACCGTCGCGTAGTTACGTCGCTTGCACTCGGTGCAAGCAAGTAAAATATTAACGCGCATGTGTTACTCCAGAATTTCAGTAACAACACCGGAACCAACAGTACGGCCACCTTCACGGATAGCAAAGCGGAGACCTTGTTCCATAGCGATGGGGTGAATGAGTTCAACGGTGAAGGTAGAGTTATCACCGGGCATAACCATTTCTACGCCTTCAGCAAGAGCGATGGAACCGGTAATGTCGGTGGTACGGAAATAGAATTGTGGACGATAGCCGGAGAAGAATGGAGTATGACGTCCGCCTTCTTCTTTGCTGAGAACGTAAACTTCTGCTTTGAACTTCTTGTGAGGAGTAATGGATTTGGGAGCAGCAAGAACTTGGCCGCGTTCTACTTCTTCACGTTTTACGCCGCGGAGAAGAACACCAACGTTATCGCCGGCTTCACCTTGGTCAAGAAGTTTACGGAACATTTCAACGCCTGTGCAGGTAGAGGTCATGGTAGGCTTAATACCAACGATTTCTACAGCATCACCAACTTTGATAACACCTTTTTCTACACGGCCGGTTACAACGGTACCACGGCCTGAAATTGAGAATACGTCTTCGATAGGCATAAGGAAGGGTTTATCAATTTCACGTTGTGGATCAGGAATATAATCGTCGCAAGCTTGAAGGAGTTCAAGAATGCATTTTGCGTCTTCGGAGTCAGCGCTGTCAGTGTTGAGAGCGTTGAGAGCGGAACCGCGGATAACAGGAACGTCATCTCCGGGGAAGCCGTTAGCGGAAAGAAGTTCGCGCATTTCCATTTCAACGAGGTCGAGAAGTTCGGCGTCGTCAACTTGGTCGCATTTGTTCATGAATACGAGGAGGTAAGGAACACCAACTTGGCGGGCAAGAAGAATGTGTTCTTTGGTTTGAGGCATAGGACCGTCAGTTGCAGCTACTACGATGATAGCAGCGTCCATTTGAGCAGCACCGGTAATCATGTTTTTGATGTAGTCAGCGTGACCGGGGCAGTCAACGTGTGCATAGTGACGTTTTTCGGTTTCGTATTCAACGTGAGCGGTAGCAATGGTAATACCGCGTTCTTTTTCTTCGGGAGCTTTGTCAATGCTGTTGTAATCAACGAATTGACCATTACCTTTAAGACCAGCAACTTTGGTGATAGCAGCTGTCAAAGTAGTTTTACCGTGGTCAATGTGACCGATAGTACCAATGTTAACGTGAGGTTTGGTACGTGTAAATTTTTCCTTACCCATGAGAAGTCTCCTAAATTGGTTACTTATTACTATAATGTCTATGCTAGCAGCAAAGATGCTGTTAATCATAAAAAAAATTTACACAAGAATATCTTGCATAAATACCATAGTCAACAGTTTACAGTCACATTGTAGGGGAAGAAAAGAAAGAATCAGATCGGGATTGGAGCGGGAAACGAGATTCGAACTCGCAACCCTCAGCTTGGAAGGCTGATGCTCTAGCCGTTGAGCTATTCCCGCCCATTGCAGTAGTTCCCCGACAGCGCGCACTGTCTCCTACAGCTAAACCAGCAAAAGCTGGTGGTGGGGGTTGGATTTGAACCAACGAAGTCGGACGACGACAGATTTACAGTCTGTTCCCTTTGGCCACTCGGGAACCCCACCACGCTATACCCATACGGGTTTGACGAAAATCGCCAGGCCTTTTACGGTTCTCATTGCGAGAAGTATGTGGAGCTGGCGATGGGACTTGAACCCGCAACCACCTGATTACAAGTCAGGTGCTCTACCAGTTGAGCTACACCAGCACGAGAAGTCTTATATACTGTTTGAAAAACCTTTGCAAGC
>CALUWZ010000024.1 GCA_944324625.1 uncultured Mailhella sp.
TGGTCAATGCGCCCAAATCGCCGTGGCTTGCTTCGGCAGGATGCAGAAAAAAAGACGGCGTACCCGTAGAACTCATGGATGCGGAAATTTTTTTGCCGATATGTCCGCTTTTGCCCATACCGGTAATGACAAGGCGTCCCTTGCAGTGAAAAATCAAATCCAAAGCCTCGCAAAAATCTTTTCCGAGACTGCCGCGCAAAACATGAAGGGCCTTTTCCTCAAGCTCCACCACATGCTTTCCAAGCTGCAGAGCTTTTTCAATCTGTTCTCCTGTAAGCATATTATCCCTTTTTCATTTTCAGCAAAGCCGCTTCCTTCCGTTTCTGCGCCACTTCGCGCATATCTGCGGCAATATCGGATTCATCCACAATTTCGCGGCCCAAAAGTTCTTCCAAAATATCCTCAAGACTGATAACGCCTGCCAAACCGCCGTATTCGTCAAGAACGGCGAAAAGATGCTGACGCAGGTCCAAAAATCTGTGCAGCACCTGATCAAGTGCCTGACTTTCCAAAACATAATGAATGGGTTTCATTATGCTTTCAAGGGTATTTTCGCCTTTGCCGTCACGCACGGCCAAAGCGATTTCCCTTCGCTGCACAATTCCCACCACGTCTTCGTTGTCGCTGGCATATACGGGAATGCGGCTGAACGCCCAAAAATTGTCGTGGCTGTACACCTCATTGATTTTAGTTGCCATAGGCAGAGAAAAGACAACAGTACGGGGCGTCATGACATCGCTGACTTTTTTCTTGTCCAAAGTCAGCACATTGCCGATGGCTGTTTCCTCATAATCATTGATCGTGCCTGACTGACGGGAAATGCTTGCCAAAATTTTAATGTCGTCCTCAGTTGCCGTGGGAGCGGAACTTTTGGGCGTGATAAGACGGGTGATAAAGCTTGTGCAGACAGTAATGGGTTTTAAAGCAATAATGATAAACTGCAGAAAATACACCAAAACCAAAGACAGCGGCGCTGAATACACAACCCCCAGTGTTTTGGGAAGAATTTCCCCGAAAATCAAAATCAAAATAGTAAAAAATATACTGAAATACAAAAGATTTTCTTCACCGAGCGCATTTGCCGCAAGCGCACCCGCCACTGTCGCCCCTGCGGTATTTGCCACGGTATTCAGCGTAAGAACAGCAGAAATGGGCTTGTCCACATTGGTGCGCATGGCATACAACAGTTCCCCTGCACGGGTTCCTTCGGATTTCAAACGTTCAATGTGCGTCCATGAAAGCGAATACAGCATGGCTTCCGTAGTGGAACAAAGCGATGAAATACCCGTTGCCAGCGCAACGGCAATAATCAGCTCTAACATGACACTCCTTATATTACCCTATAACTATCAAATATTATTTATAATTTTTTATCACTGTACTGTTTACAAAAAAAGCCCATCACTTGCAAACCGAACAAGCATGGGCCTTTATAAACATAAAAAAAAGAAATTAATCGTTTAAAAATTCTTTAAGCTCTTTGCCTGCACGGAAGAAAGGCAAGCGTTTTGCATCAACTTCAACTTTTTGACCTGTGCGGGGGTTACGGCCGGCATAAGCACCATACTCTTTTACTTTGAAGCTTCCAAAACCGCGGATTTCAACGTGATCACCTTCCAAAAGAGCATTTTTCATGCTGTCGACAAAAGTATTTACAACCAATGTAGCTTCATCAATGGAAATATTGGTTTGTTCAGACAAACTTTTAATAAGTTCGCTTTTATTCATGTATTTCTCCTTACACCAGCCGATGCGGCTGACCTATTAATCACACAAGATTTAGAAATAATTCCATATAAATTTTAATAAGTCAACAATTTAAAACGCAAAAAACTATTTTTTCTCCAAAATGCGCAGGGGTTCCTGCCCTTCAAGATACGGTTCCATTCTGGCGTAAATTTTTAATATCCTGTCGGCAAGGGTAGTTATATCCTGAGCAGCATTGGCTTCCGGAAAAAGCTCCATAAGCGGTTTTTGGCGTATGACCGCTTCCTGCAGCTTCAGGTCATGGCGCACACTTCCGAGCAGCACGGGACTGACATTCAAAAATTTTCTGCATGCCGTTTCCAGACGCTTAAACGTCAGTTCTTCTTCTTTTTTGCCTGCCACATCATTGACCACCACCAGAAAATCTTTGACGCCAAGGTCTTGGCTCAAAACTTTAATCAGCGCATACGCATCTGTCAAAGCAGTGGGTTCAGGTGTCAAAACAATGACGCGAATAGCTGCCATGGCGGCAAAGGACTGCACAGTGCCGTGAATTCCTGCGCCCAAGTCCATAAGAATAATTTTGTAATCGCGCAGAGCGGGATTAATGCGCTTTATCAGCAGGTCACGCATATCGCTGTTCATGTCGGTAAGTTCCGGAACACCTGATGCCGCAGGAAGAATATCAAAGGCTCCCGCCGTTTTTTTGTCCAAAGAAGCCGCGGCATTTTTCACAATGGCGTTTCTCACGTCCGCACCGCTGAGAAGTACATCCTGCAAATTGCGGTCAGGCGTAATGCCAAGCAGAACATCCAAATTTGCCAGCCCCAAATCGCAGTCCATAAGCAGCAGGCCATGGCCTTTTTGAGCAAGACTGTATCCTAAATTAAGGGAAAGATTGCTTTTGCCCACGCCGCCTTTTCCGCTCATAATCGCTAAACTCATGGTATTCATACTTTTTGCTTATCCTTTATTGCATACCGAAAAATAAAAAGCGTTTTTCATCGGACTGCACCAGTGAATTGTTTTCCGAAAGATTTTTTTCCCTGACAAATGATTTAACTTTAATTCCGCAGGGGCTTGGCAATGACAATGCCTGTTTGGCATGGTCAAGCAGAGTTTCCGCCGTATCTGCCTGACAAAATTCCGACACTCCGGCAGAAAACGAAAGCTCAAGCTGTTCTCTATGCAAAAAGCGTTCTAATTCATCCGCAGCTTTCTCCATAACCGCACAGGCTGAAAAATTCTTTCGTCCGGCCAAAACCACTGCATATCCCAAGTCATTTATTTTGCAGAGATAATCTTCTTCGGACAAATGTTTTGCAAAACTCTGCATACATAAATCGTGCACAAAATCAGATGCCTGAATTTTGACGATACTGACACAGAAAGGACGCCCTGCCCCTTCACAGTCCCTTTGCAGACGGTGTACAAAAAGCGGATAAGCCAAAAAATTGACAGAATACTTTTTTTCCAGCCTGCGCAGCCAGCCTTTGCGTATGCCTTCCAAAAGCCATGTTTCCACACCCTCCAAAGGACTTTGCAGGCTGTTTTCAAAACGGGAGATATTTTCCTTGCTGTAGCCCATTAAGCACAGCTGCCACAAAACGGCGTTTTTCGGATTTGCCATAAGATCATGCAGAAGAGCCTGTTCCTCCTGACTGCTCAAACCGCAGACATGCACCAAATCCGTCATGGCAGCATGCACCGAACCGTCATTTTCTGTCTGGCTGCTTTCCATGTATTCTGTCTGCAGTTGGGCAATATCCTGCAGGGAAAACTGCGGCTTCGGCCCGTGCTGCGGCGCAGTTTCGTTTTTTTCCCTGCTGTCGGCAGCATCGGAGCAAAAGCCCCAGTCCTTGGCACAATCAGCCAGCAAATTCCATTGACTTGCACTGTCCAGCATATCTTTTCCTTAACCCTGTCGAAGAATAAATTTCAGCCAAATACAATCCGTCAGTTTATTTTCCGTTTACGCTTTATTTTTCTGTTCGTGGGCAAACAGCAGATAATCACGGATAAATTGGTCAAGTTCACCGTCAAGCACGGCGTCCACATCGCCCATTTCCGAATTGGTGCGGTGATCCTTAACCAAGCGGTAGGGCTGCATGGTGTAGGTGCGTATCTGACTGCCGAAGGAAATCAAATCCTTGCCCGCATAATCTGCCTGTTTTGCCGCATCGCGCAGACTGCGCTCATGTTCGTACAAACGGGCCTTCAAAATGCGCATGGCAGATTCTTTGTTGCTGTGCTGTGATTTTTCATTCTGGCACTGCACCACTATGCCCGTGGGAATATGGGTAATGCGCACGGCAGATTCCGTTTTGTTGACGTGCTGTCCGCCTGCCCCTGAAGCCCTGAAAACGTCAATGCGCAGGTCTTCCTCTTTAATCTCAATGGTAATGTCATCGCTTGCGTCAGGCAAAACATCAACGGAAGCAAATGAAGTATGGCGTCTGCCCGAACTGTCAAAGGGAGAAATGCGGATAAGCCTGTGTATGCCCTTTTCCCCTTTCAAAAAACCGTAGGCATTTGCACCCTGCACGCGGAACGTAATGCTTTTTGTTCCTGCCTCTTCACCGGGCAGATAGTCAAGAATTTCCACTTTGTATTTTTTCAGGTCCGCATAACGGAAATACATGCGCTCAAGCATGGAAGCCCAGTCCTGTGCTTCCGTTCCGCCTGCTCCGGGATGAATGTCCACAATGGCGTCCATGTGATCGGTTTCATCGGCAAGCAAAATGGACATTTCCGTATTTTCCAGCACTGTGTGCAGCGTTTGCGCCTGTTCGTTCAGAGATGCCAGAGCTTCTTCCTCGCCCTCATCCGCAAAAACAAGCCATTCCTGCATATCGTTATAAGCCCGTTCCAATTCCCTGTACTGCGCGACCTCTTCCTCAAGACGGCGTTTTTCCTTGAGCAGAGGCGTAATTTTCGCCTGATCGCTCCATGCATCGGGTGCGGAAATTTCTTTTTCTATGGCCTCAAGCCTGCTTTCCTTCTGAGCGAGGTCAAAGCCTCCTCCAAAGACTTTCAAATTGTTCTCCGAGACTTTGACACCAAGATTTCAATTCAGCCAGCTGCAGCATGTTTTTTACCTCAATTCTTTATTCATAACACCCAATAAATAAACATTTTATATTCTTTTTGCAAGAAAAAATAAGCCGGTTTTGCCGGCTTATTTCGGGATGAGGAGAGTTTCTGTATCGGAATTGAAATATTAATACTGTTTCGGACCGATGGTCTTGAACAGCTTGAGCAGAATAAGCAGTCCGACAAACGTAGCAGAGAATATCGCCAGAGTAATCGGCATGCCCCAGCCGTAAACCGCATAGCCGTGCAGGCTGAGGTTTACATAGAACAGGAAGCAGAAGTTGAAATTGGAAAGCGCAATTTCCACGGAAACGGTGGACTTGAATTCGTTGTCAACCATGCGCAGCAAAAGCAGACCCGTAGGAATTGTGCCTGTTACCGTACCGAAAAGCATAACTGTTCTTTCAAAAGAATATCCGGGAACCCTGCGGCCGAAGAACAGGCAGAAAAACAGCGCATACGCGGCAAGAGCAACGGAAACGAGCAGAATGGGAAGCCAGAATTCGGCAACCATTGCAAACTGAACGCCTGCCAGTGTGCACAGCAGCAAAAATTCCACAGACCAGCCCGTAAGCCTGTTCATGGTGTCACTGTCAATCATGTGTACGGCATTGCATTTTTTCAGGATAAAACGGATGCCCATGCCGACAATCATACCCACAAAGAAGAGGTTGCCCCAAATGGTGCCCGCAATGCTTTTTGAGCAATATACAGTAATAAAATCAACAAGATAATAGGTAATAACCCATGTGCCGAGCACAAGTGCTATATGGAATGCAAGGCTGTCAACGTTTGCGGTTGTGGTTACCTGACGCATGCCCACGGGATATTCGCCCTGATGTATGCCTGTCAGCATTTCCTTGTCAAAATTGCCCACGGGGAACGTATTGAGCTTTTTGCGAAGACCCCAGCGAACCAGCGGAACACCGATGACAAAGGAAACCAAAAAGCCTATGCCCGCAAACGCAAGGCCTACCTGTCCCATATTGGCATGGCCGAATTTTTCCCACAAAAGGCCCGTGCTGAGCGTTGCACCCGGACCGGCCGTAAAGCCCTGTGCTCCCAAAAAGCCCATGCAGGCAAGAAAATCTTCATTGAAAATAAAATTGATAAGGAAAATAACGGCTGTAGCCACAAGAACCTGTGAACACATACTCATGTAGAACATAAAGCCCTGCCAAATTGAACCTTTGACAAGCTCTTTCATGGTGTCCTCACACTCGTTTTCAATGCATCCTGTTCCTCTCAGGCCCAAGCAGATAAAAGAAAACGCAAAAAAGTGGTAGGCAAATTGTTCATACAGTTTTTGATTGACTCCCGGAATGGTCACTGTATTCATGACAACGGCACCGATAATGCCGCCTATGATACATGCAGGAACCAAAAAGCTTTGGAAGAATTTCACTTTCGCACGCAAAAACACACCAATCAAGAGCAGAACAGCCAAAAAAGCAAAGGTTGCCAACACGGACATGTCAAAAAAAGCACCCATAATGCCCCCTAATGAACATTGAGTTTTGAAATTTGTCTGGAAGTTCTCACCGTATCGGTAAGAAACATCACCAATGCAGCCGCAATAAACGAAAAACCGACAATTTTATCCATGGTCAGCGGTTCACCGCAAAACACTGTAGCTACAAATACCGTAATAACCGGTGAGAGATACCCTGAAAATCCCATGGTAACCATAGTGGAACGCTGAACGCCGTAAACAAAGATAATCTGCGTAATGCTGGTTATGACGCCCGAACCGAAAAGCAGCAGAATCAAACCGTAACGGTGATCGGCAAATACCTGAAATGCAGGGTCGCCGAGCCACAGAAGCAAGGGCACAGCCAGCAGCGTGTTAAAAAAGTTTTCAAAAATAAGACCGGAAGCACAGCCTGCAGGAGCCTGTTTTCTCAGCACAAGATAATATGCGCTGAAAAAGCCGACCAGCAGGGCAAGCCAAGGAAAAGAACCGTAAATCACAAACATGCAGCCTACGCCAGTGAAAACCGTGCCGAGAGCAAAAGCCTTCAGCATGCCGAGCTTCTGCCTGAAAATAAGCATGCCCATCAAAGCGCAGAAAAGCGGCTGGACAAACTGCCCGAATCCAAGGTCGAGCACAAATCCGTTTTGTGCCCCCCAAACAAGGAGAAACCAAACAAAAAAGTTTACCGTGGCCGCCAGACCGATATAAATCCAGTTGTTCTTTACTTTGATATCTTCCAAAAATTCCCTGCGGACTGAATACAAACCAAGAAACATGAGCATGAAAATCAAACCGAAAACAGCCCTGTAGCAAATGGCTGCTTCAGCTTCCACTTCGCCGAGCAAAATCCAGTACAAAGGAATTGTTCCCTGCCCGACTGCCGCAATCAATATTCCCATAAGCCCTTTTCTGGCTGTTTTGCTGTCCAAATTTACCGCGCTGTCCTGCATTTTTTCGGCCTTATTTAATAATGGAAGGCAGTACCTTCTGATAATATTCATAATCAAGCGGATTAAAACCGACCAGCTTAGCTTTGCATTCCTCCGCAAGCTCAGGATACGGTCCGTCAATCACAATATCTTTATTGCCTTTTTTCCAAATTTCCTGAGGTGTAAGCTTCAGCTCCGGAATCTGCCATTTCACGTATTCTCCGCTGTCATAAATGGACGTTGCCGTCACCAGCCTGCCTATATTGGCATAAAATATGGCACAGCAGCACATGGGGCACGGTGTTCCCGGAACATAGGCCGAACATTTCCACAAAAAGTCAGGGTCAAATTTTTTGGTGGCCTCACGCACCATATTCATCTCGCCATGGGCGGAAACATCCCTGTCCGTAAAACAGGTGTTCAGCCCTTCAACCAAAATTTCACCGTCAGGCCCGGCAAGCAGACATGCATACGGTTCATTGCCAAGTTCCCTTGCTTTGTAGCCAAGCTTTATGGCATGAAGCAAAAGCTCTTTGTCCCTTTCGGGAGTAACCCATGAAAATCTGCCGTCTGTCACGGTATTTCCAAAAACAGTTTTCAGCATGATATCTCCTTTTGATTTTTATTTTAAAATATTTATCCTTATCTTTTTTAAAACTATATATTTTAACATTAAAATAGTCAAGCATTTTTATTTTAATGTTGAACTATTTTTTATTTTTTGCTACTATTCTTTTTATGAGGTACTTTTATGAAAGATTATGTACAATTACGAAATGAACGCTGGAAAAAAATTTTTCCGGACATCAAACAAAAAGGATTCTGGGGAAGAATTGTCCGCCTTGCCCATTATTATCACACCCAATGCGACTTGCTTTTGGCAAAGCATGATTTAAAACGAAATGAATATGAAATTCTCTGCAGCCTGCTGTATTCAGGCGCACCCTATACAATGACGCCGAAAGAAATCACTGCCCATGCTTTCAAAACTCCCGGAGCCATTACCAACGGGCTTGACAATTTGGAAAGCAAAGGCCTTGTCATCCGCATGCCCAACAGCGAAAACAGAAGAAGCACACTGGTCGGACTGACAGAAAAAGGGGAAAAACTCATCAGGGATCTGTTTCCCGAATGCTCCGAAATGGAAAATGAATTGCTGCAAAACATTGATCCCGAGGAACTTCTGCTAGGCATTGAATGCATGAAAAAACTGCTTACGGAATTTGAAGACAAAGGAAAATTGGCCATACCCGGTTTTCCGGAACGCGAAGCATAAAAAAAGCGTACCGTTCGGTACGCTTTTTTTATGCATTTCAAAGAAATTATTCTGCATCTTCCTGAGGCTTCAAATGATCGGGCACAATAACCATCTGAAGAAGAAGCGGCTTGATAAAGCTCCATTCCAAATCCTTGGCTTCTTCCTCATACACTTCTTTCATGTCGCGGATTGCGTCCCAGCAGTTGTGGCAGGGTGCAACAACAAGATTGCAGCCTGTAGCCTGAATTTGCTGCAGTTTCGGTTTAAGACCGATGTTGCGTTCCGTACGGTAGCGGCCTATGCCGTTGAAACCGCCGCCGCCTCCGCAGCAGTAGTTATGTTCACGGTTATTTTCCATTTCATGGAAATCCGTGGCAATATAGCTCATAATGGTGCGTGTTGCTTCGGAAAGGCCGTAGTTTCGGATGTAGTTGCAGGAATCCTGCAGGGTAATGGGGGTTTTGATGCGCTTTTCGGGGTCAATCTTAAGCTTGCCTGATTTCAAAGCCTCGGCAACCCATTCCACATAGTGCATGAAACGGACGGGAGCTTCCCCGCTTTCAAGACCTGCCCAGTAAGGCCCTTCAATGGTTGTGGCACGGAAAGCATGGCCGCATTCCGTTGCAACAATGGTTTTGGGACGCAGACGCTTTACGGCGTCATAAATGCGTTCCACGTTCATTTTGCAGCCTTCCCAGTCACCTGCATACATGGTCAGGGAAGTGCTGTCCCAGCCCACGCTCGGCATGGTCCAGTTTTCACCGGCAATATGGAACAAAATGGCTGCTTCGGCGAGGTCGTTGGGATAGTGTTTTACCTCACGGGCATTGATGACATACATAATGTCGGCATCTTCCTTATCAATGGGAATTTCAAGGCCGGGCCACTGTTCTTCGTTTTCTTCCACCATCCATTCGCAGGTATCCACAAAATCTTCGCTGGTAACGTCCATCTGCGCACCGTAAACCCTGTGCATGCCGGAACCGATTTTGAGTTCCCACGGCACAAAGCCCTGTTTGAACAAAAGGCCGCGCAGATAGCTCATCATGACGCCGGTATCAATGCCGTAAGGACAGTACATGGAACAGCGGTTGCAGGTGGTGCACTGGCTCCATGCAACGTCCATGCAGTGAATCATGAATTTAGTGTCAACATTGCCTTTGCGGCGGATCAATTCGCCCAAGGTATGCTGGATTTTATAGGAAGGAATTTGTTTGGGGTCATTGTTGTTTGCCGTATAAAGAAAACAGCTTTCGGCGCACATGCCGCAGTGGGCGCACACTTCAAGCCATGTACGGGTACGGCTTTTGCAGGTTTCTTCCAAGTCTTTGCGGAGCATATCCACGTCGACTTCAAGATTTTCCATTTCTGCGTAATATTGTTTGCCGCCTTTGTCACTGAGCAGATGTTTTACTTCTTCTTCAGTGGTGAGAGGGGCTCTTTTGCAAAAAATACCTTCGGGCATTGTAAGCTCCTTATATAAGGTTAAGCGTTATAAGCAACAGCGGGAATTACCAAGGGAAAGCGGGACCGCGGTTTTGTCCGCCGCGTTTGATCGCATAATCCATGCCGATCTGCGCACGGGTCATAAAGAACAAAACAATATGGGAAAGTTTTGTGAACGGTGCGGCAATAAGGAAAATTTCAGCGGTAAGGATATGGGCAAATTCCCAAAATTCGTAGCCGGAAGTGCTGAAACGGAACATAATGCCCGTAATGAGAGGAAGACCCGCAAGGGCAAGCACAAGCCAGTCCTGCTTGGTGGTAAGGGCTTTTGCGGCGGGAACGGCAAATCTGCGGTATACCAGACCAAAGAAACCGAGAAGTGCCACAACGCTGAGAATATCGGCCAAAGCTCCGGGCAGGGCGGGCAGTGAAATGCCGAACATATATTCAATGACAACAGCGTGCTGCAGAAGGAAGAAAGGCAGAAGCACCATGCCGATGTGGAACATGAAGAATACCGCAGTCATAAAGGGATTGATGCGCCATGCGCGGGTTCCGCCGGGAATCATCCATTTAATAATGGAGTGAAACGCTCCTTTCAGACCAATGCCCATTTTAGGCTTATAGGCAATTCTGTCCAGTTTTTGGCTGAGACCATTGATATACAAAACAACACGGACAATCATGCCGATAACGAAAACGGCAACGGCAATATATAAAAACGGACCATAAAGAAGATTTAACATACAGTTACTCCAACACTGCTGAATTATTTAACGGCAAATTCCTCTGAATGACAGCTGCGGCAGCCAGTAATGGCAGGCCCGTCATTCATGTCCGCATGACAGCCGGCGCACTTTCTGTGAAGATAAGCAACCTTTTCGCTCTGAGTTTTGAAGGAATCGGCATCCATAAAAGATTCATAGTTGTCATCAATATGACAAACCGTGCAATCTTTGCCCAAAGCTTCCAATTCTTCCACATGTTTCTGGTGAAGAGCATCGCCGTCTTTCATGGTAATGCCGATCATTTCGGCTGGAACAACGCCGAAAGGATGCTTTGCTGCCTCTTCATCGCCCGCATACGCATTTGCCAAGCCGAATGCAGAAAGGCATAACGCCACAGCCAACACTGATTTTATTAAACTTTTTTTCATACACTCCCCTTTTCGGGTAGAAATTTAAGAAACGGTCGCAAAAGAAAAATCTTTCAAAAAAAGTAATGCAAAATTGACTTATTCTACTGAATTTTCCGTGCAAAGTATTTAGTCTATACATACATTAATGTATTCTGTCAACTATTGGGCTTTTTATCACAAAATAAAGTATAAAAATGTAACCTGCGCTGCACTTTTAAAATTAATTTAACTGCGGAAAAAATTTTAATTTTTATCAAAAAAACACTTGCTTTCCTGAACAAAAAAAGCTATTTCCCAAACACACTTGGAGTGTTTCGGAACAACCATAAAAAGGAAATTGTGCAAACAATTCAAGAAGATACTAAGAACAACATGAAACTCGACTCCCTGCTTTTACGGACAAAAGCCGGGGGCTTTTTCGTGTTTTTTTAGCGTTAACCAGCTTGCCCAAAAAAATACGTTTTTGGGAGAACTTTCCTACAACACCGTAGGACCAAGCCATTTTGAGGTAAAGTAATGGGCCAATTAACGAAGCAATTCGGTAAAATCAAGGTTTCCATACCTATTCCCCACCTTCTCAATCTGCAGGTAGATTCCTACAAAGTTTTCCTGCAGGAAGGAAGAAAAGAACGTCTTCCCGATGAAGGTCTTGAAGGGGTTTTCCGTTCCGTATTCCCTATCGAAGATTTCAACCGCACCGCAAGCTTAGAATATTTAAGCTACGACATCAGCGAACCGAAGTATGACCAGGCGGAATGTATTTCCAAAGGTCTTACCTATGAGGCTCCAATCCGTCTGAAAGTGCGCCTTGACATCTACGATGTGGACGAAGCAACCGGCAACCGCACATTCCGTGACGGCAAAGAACAAGACATTTATTTCGGCACGCTTCCGCTCATGACCGAAAAAGGTACTTTCATCATCAACGGTACCGAACGTGTTATTGTTAACCAGCTGCAGCGTTCACCCGGCATTATCTTTGAGCATGACGGCGGAAAAACCCATACTTCCCATAAAGTTCTGTATTCTTGCCGTGTTATCCCCATGCGCGGTTCATGGCTTGACTTTGATTTCGACCATAAAGACATTCTTTATGTGCGCATTGACCGCCGCCGCAAAATGCCCGCCACCGTGCTTCTGAAAGCCATGGGCATGAGCAAAACCGATATTCTGGACACCTTCTACAAAAAAGAAGAATACCGTCTTGAAGATAATAAAGTGCTTTGGAAAATCCAAAGAGAAATGTACCGCAAAGAAGCCTGCTATGCCGAAGTAACGGACAAAGAAGGCAAAGTCATCATCAAGCAGGGCAAGGTCATGACCACCCGTGACTGGCGCAATCTCTGCGATTCCGGCAGAGAATACCTTGAAGTGGACCCTGCGTCCATTTTGGGACTCTTCCTTGCCGCCGACCTTGTGAACCCGTCCACCGGCGAAATCATTGCGGAAGCCGGCGACGAAATCACCGCAGGCCTCATTGCCGAAATCCACGAAGCAGGCATTAAAGACATACAAATTCTGTACACCCGCGGTGCAGACACCTCTTCCTCCATCCGCGACACTCTGGCTCTCGACAAAACCACAAGCCAAGAAAAAGCTCAGGAAGAAATCTATCGCAGACTCCGCCCAAGCTCCCCTCCGACTCCGGAAATTGCGGCGACTTTCTTCGATAACCTTTTCCGCAACATCGACTACTACGACCTTTCATCCGTAGGCCGCTACAAAATCAACCAGCGCCTCGGCATGAACGAAGATACAAACCTGCGCACCCTGACCGACAACGATATTCTCACTGCCATGAAAGTGCTCTGCAACCTGAAGGACACCCATGCCGCAGCCGACGATATCGACCACCTCGGCAACCGCCGCGTACGCCTTGTCGGCGAATTGGTTGAAAACCAATACCGCATCGGCTTGGTGCGCATGGAACGCGCAATTAAAGAACGCATGAGCATTCAGGAAGTCAGCTCCCTCATGCCCCATGACCTGATCAACCCGAAACCTGTTGCCGCCGTGCTGAAAGAATTTTTCGGCACCAGCCAGCTTTCACAGTTCATGGACCAAACCAACTCCCTTTCCGAAGTGACCCACAAACGCCGTCTTTCCGCGCTGGGCCCCGGCGGCCTTACCCGTGAAAGAGCAGGCTTTGAAGTCCGCGACGTTCACTCCTCACACTACGGCCGTATCTGCCCCATCGAAACGCCCGAAGGTCCGAACATCGGTCTTATCGTTTCTTTGACCACGTACGCCAAAGTAAACGAATTCGGCTTCATCGAAACCCCGTACCGCGTTGTGCGCGACGGCAAAGTAACCGATGAAATCATTCACGTGGACGCCACGAGGGAACTCAACCAAATCATTGCCCAAGCCAACGTGCCCACAGAACCCGACGGAACCCTGAAAGGCGAACTCATCACCGCCCGCTCCACGGACGGCGACGTTCTTCAGGTAGGCAAAGAAGAGGTTACCCTTCAGGACATTTCACCGGGACAGATGGTTTCCATTTCCGCTGCGCTCATTCCGTTCCTTGAACACGACGACGCAAACCGCGCACTCATGGGTTCAAACATGCAGCGTCAGGCCGTTCCGCTTCTGCGCTCAGAACGTCCTCTCGTAGGCACGGGCATGGAAATCGACGTTGCCCGCGACTCAGGCGCCTGCCTTGTTGCCGAAGGCGACGGCGTTGTCCGCTATGCCGACGCGGAACGCGTCATTGTGGCGTACGACGATTTGTATATGGAAGACTACGGCGGAATCCGTACCTATAACCTTTTGAAATACCACAAGTCCAACCAGAACTCCTGCTTTGGCCAAAAACCAAGCTGCATGCCCGGTCAGCGCTTCAAAAAAGGCGACATTCTTGCCGACGGCCCGGGCATTGACAACGGCGAACTGGCGCTTGGCAAAAACCTCACCGTAGCCTTTATGCCGTGGTGCGGTTTCAACTACGAAGACTCCGTTCTCATTTCCGAAAAAATGGTTAAGGAAGACATTTACACTTCCGTACACATTGAGGAATTTGAAGTCGTAGCCCGTGACACCAAGCTCGGCCCCGAAGAAATTACAAGAGATATCCCCAACGTCAGCGAAGACATGCTCCGCAACCTTGACGGCAGCGGTGTCATCCGCATCGGTGCGCCCGTAAAACCCGACGACATTCTGGTGGGCAAAATCACACCGAAGGGCGAAACCCAGCTTACTCCCGAAGAAAAGCTTCTGCGCGCAATCTTCGGCGACAAAGCCCGTGACGTAAAAAATACATCCCTCAAAGTTCCCCCGGGAATCGAAGGAACCGTTATTGACGTAAAACTGTTCAACCGTCGTTCCGGCGAAAAAGACGAACGCACGCACGAAATTGAAAATTACGAAATAGCGAAACTCGACAAAAAAGAAGCCGATCACGTACGCGCGCTTACCAACCGCACCCGTGAACGCATGCGTCCGCTCTGCGAAGGCAAAGAACTTGCCGTTGAAATTCAGGGCAAGCGCAAAGACGAAGTTCTGGCGAAAAAAGGCGACAAACTCACATGGGAAATCATGGAAGAACTTCCCATTAAAAAGCTTGCCCTTGCCTTCAAGGAAAACGCCGTGAACGAAGAAATTGCCAACATGCTTGACGCGTATGACAAGCAGGTTGACATCATTAAAAAACTCTATGACGCAAAACGTGAAAAAGTAACCGAAGGCGACGATCTGCCTCCGGGCGTTATCAAAATGGCCAAAGTCTACATTGCGGTTAAGCGTAAGCTTTCCGTAGGTGACAAAATGGCAGGCCGCCACGGCAACAAGGGTGTTGTATCCTGCATTCTCCCTGAAGAAGACATGCCCTTCTTTGCAGACGGCCGTCCCGTTGATATCGTTCTGAACCCCCTCGGCGTGCCTTCACGTATGAATATCGGTCAGATTTTGGAAACCCACCTCGGCTGGGCAGCCAAAGAACTCGGCATTCAGCTTGCAGACATGATAGACAACGGCACAGCCCTTGACACTGTCCGCAAAGAAGTAAAAGACATCTTTGCAACAGAAATGGAAGGCCTTGACATCGACGCCCTCGTAGACGGCATGGATGACGAAACCTTCAAAAAAGCCGTCAGGGAACTGCGCAAAGGCATTGTAACCAAAACCCCTGTATTTGACGGCGCAAGGGAAGAACAGATCTGGTCATGGCTCGAAAGAGCAGGCCTGCCGAACGACGGCAAAAGCGTGCTCTACGACGGCAGAACCGGTGAACCTTTCCAAAACCGCGTCACCACAGGCGTTATGTACTACCTCAAACTGCACCACTTGGTTGACGA
>CALUWZ010000025.1 GCA_944324625.1 uncultured Mailhella sp.
ATGGCTCCCGAAATTTTGCTGGAACAGCTTGTGGACTGGGGCTATCAGCGTGAATCCATGGTGTCCCGTCCCGGAGACGTGGCGCGGCGCGGCGATATCGTGGATATTTTCCCTGCAGGCTATGAAAAGCCTGTGCGCCTTGATTTTTTTGGCGATGCCATTGACGAAATGCGTTTTTTTGACCCGTCCACCCAGCGTTCCGTTGGAAAAACCGATGAGTTGTGCCTTATTCCGGTCATGCCCATAGCGCAGGATGAAAAATCGAGAACCGCCATTCACAAGCGGCTTGCCAATCTGTTTCAGCAGGGCAGGCTGACCGAATTTCGGCAGGCAGGCATTATGCGCGCCGTGGAGCAGGGGGATCTGCGCCTTTTGCCCGGAAATATTTATGAACATGCCACCAGCATTGAAGACTGGCTTCCCAAGGACTGCCTGTGGTTTTTGCCGAGCCGTGCGGATTTGAAAGAGGCTTTGGAGGAAGCGGAAAGCGCCTGGCAGGATGCTTTGGAAGAAGACAGAAAAGATGCCGGCTTTGATCAGGCAGACTATCTTTCTTTCAGAAATTCTGCAGATATTTTTTCTTTTTTTGAGAAGCAGAATCATTGCTATATTGAGCCGCTGCGCATGGGGGTTGATGTTCAGGGCTTTGATTTGGCGGAGAAAAATTATTTCAGCTTTGAAGAATTGTTTCAGGGCAGGGAAATTTCCGAACGGCCGTGGCAGCAGCTTGTGTCAGGCCTCAGAAAATACGCCAAGGAAAAAGATCAGGTACTGCTGACGTTTTCTTCCGAGCGGGGCAGGCAGAAGTTTTTGAAACTGGCGGAGCAGGACGGCATTTATCCGCACCTGCGCTATGACGGCAAAAGCAGGGGAATTTTTGCTTTAATTGCCAATGTGCATTATGCGGCCGAACTTGTTTGGGAAAATCTTCTGGTTGTGCCTGAAGATTTGCTTCAGCCCAAGGGAAATCAGGTTAAGCGTCAGGCAAGTAAAGCCTTTAAAGGGCTTGATTCCTATGATGATCTGGCTGCGGGCGATTTGCTTGTGCACCGCGATTACGGCATAGGCCGTTTCGGCGGTCTGCACCGCATGACCGTGGGCGGCATTGAAAACGATTACCTGCTTTTGGAATATGCGGACAATGCAAAACTTTACATGCCTGTGGACAGGCTGTCCATAATTCAGCGTTTTAAGGCAGGCGAAGGCGTCAGTCCCGTTCTTGACAGGCTGGGCAGTCAGGCTTGGACAGCCAGCAAGGAAAAAGCCAAAAAAGCCATTGAAAAAATTGCTCAGGATTTGGTGGAAATGTATGCATGGCGCAAAGTTGCCAAAGGTTTTTCCTACAGTCCCGTGGGCGAATTGTACCGCGAATTTGAAGCGACCTTCGGTTTTGAAGAAACGCCCGATCAGGCCAAGGCCATACAGGAAGTTTTGGCTGATATGGAAAAGCCGGAACCCATGGACAGGCTTGTATGCGGCGATGTGGGATTCGGCAAGACGGAAGTTGCGCTGCGTGCGGCTTTTCGTGCGGCCTGCGACGGCAGGCAGGTAGCACTGCTTTGTCCGACTACGGTGCTTGCCGAACAGCATTATCAGACATTCCGTTCCCGTTTGGCGGGATTTCCCATAAATGTCGGTCTGCTCAGCCGTTTTGTCACCAAGTCAAAACAGACGGAAGTCCTGAACATGGCGGCAAAGGGGCAAATGGATATTTTGATAGGAACGCACAGGCTTTTATCCAAAGACGTTGAACTTCCCAATCTTGGTCTTTTGATTTTGGATGAGGAACAGCGTTTTGGGGTGCGCCACAAAGAAAGGCTGAAACAGATGAAAAAAAACGTGGACGTGCTGACCCTGACGGCAACGCCCATACCCAGAACGCTGCAGCTTTCCATGTCGGGCATACGGGAACTTTCCGTTATCGAAACGGCTCCTCTTGAACGCAAGCCCGTGGCAACCCATTTGATTGACAAGGACAAAAACGTGCTCCGTCAGGTTCTTGAGCGCGAGCTTGAACGTGAAGGACAGGTTTTTTGGGTGTACAACAGGGTGAACGGACTGGAAAAAGTTGTTTCTTTCGTGCAGGATTTGGTGCCTTCCGCCCGTGTCGGCATGGCTCACGGGCAGATGAGCGAAAAAGAGCTTGAAACAACCATGCATAAATTTTGGCACGGTGAACTTGATGTGCTTGTATGCACGTCCATAGTGGAATCGGGCCTTGATTTTCCGAAAGCCAATACGCTTATTGTGGATCAGGCCCAGCTTTTCGGGCTTGGCCAGCTTTATCAGCTCAGGGGCCGCGTAGGGCGTTCCGACAGGCAGGCTTATGCCTATTTTGTGGTCAATGATGTCAGCCACATGACGGAAATTGCCGAAGAGCGCATGCGCATTATTTTGGAAATGGACTATCTCGGTGCGGGATTTCAGATTGCCATGGAAGATCTGCGTCTTCGCGGGGCAGGCAATATTTTGGGTGAAGCCCAGTCAGGCCACATGGCGCGCGTCGGTCTTGACATGTATCTTGAAATGCTTGAGGAAGCCGTGGCAAAGGCCAAGGGCGAAGGGGAATCTCTGCGCAGTCAGGATATTGAAATTAATCTCGGTCTTCCTGCCTATATTCCCGAATCTTACATTGAAGACGGAAAAGAAAGGCTCAAATATTATAAAATGCTTTCCTGTGCCTTTGACAGCACCCAGCGCAGCAATATTGAAATGGAACTTCGCGACAGGTACGGCCAAATTCCTGCCGAGCTCGAAACATTTATCGAAGTCCTTGATTTTAAGTTTGACATGAAAAATATCGGTGTTTACAAAGCGGATATTTATGCCGACCGTGTAAAAGTAAGCTTTATGGACGGTCAGCGCAAGGTTGAAGCGGAAACATTGATTAAATTTATTCAAAAAAACAGCAAAACCGCAAAGTTATATCCTCCTGCAAGTCTTGAGGTGCAGCTTGGCGGCATTGCGGAAAAAGGGGACAGTCATGCCCGCATTATCCGCAGGGCAAAAGAAATGCTGCTTTCCTTGGCAAAAAAATAATGAGGAATATATGAAGAAATTTGCTGCATTGTTTATTGTTGTTGTCTGTCTGCTTTTTCTGAGCTACGATACAATTTTTTCTTTTTTCGTAAAAAAAGAAGACAGTATTTTGGCAAAGGTGAACGGTGAAATCGTGACGCTTGAAGAAGTGGAAACATTGTATGACATGCGCAATGTACATATAAATATGCCTGCTCCCGATGTTGAGCGGATACAGCTTGAATATGCGTCCATTTTGTATAACAGGATCAAGCAGATTTTGGTTTCCCAAGAACTGAAAAAAAGAAATGTCACAGTGAGCGAAGGGGAATTGAAGGCGCTTGAAAACGTGATTAAAGACAGTTATGCCGACATGTTCAGCGATGAATATTCTTTTGCCGATTATCTGGAGGAAAACGGGATTGACTATGACGAATGGATAAAGCAAATCCGTTCCCAAATCGAAAACAATAAACTGCAGGCTCTGCTTCTTGAAGAAATCAGTCTTTCTTCCGAGGAAACCATGCAGTATGCGGAAAAAATCAGGCAGCAAAAGCAGGGGGATTTTGAAACCATCCGTTTTTTCATGATAAAAGGAAAGCAGGAACTGCTTGAGGATATTCGTAAGGATACGAAATTTTCTGCCGAAAATGTTCAGAAACACGGTTTTTCCGAGGAAGATTTTGAAATTTATTTTAAGAAAAAAGGCGCTTCCGTTTTTCAGGCTTTGTTTGACGGCGAAAATTTGCCCGAACAGTACAAAAAAGTTCTGACAGGTATGGAAAACAACACGTTTTCCGATATCCTGCGGGAAAATAACGATGTTTATGTGCTGTATCTGGTGCAGAAAGAAATTTCCGAAGCGGAAGATGCAGTTGATTTATATCTCATTGCGGAGGAAAATCTTCTGCAGGAAAAACTTCCGCAGGCTTTTGATGCTTGGCTTGCAGATGCCATTAAGCGTTCCGATATTTACATTGTGGATTCCTTTAATCCGAAAAATATTAAAAAAGAAAAAGATGCCAATAAGATAGGAAAGCTGCAGGATATGCTTACGGAAATTGAAAATTAGCCATTCTTTATTTGCCAATTGTGAAAAAAAAAGGTAAAATGTTTTAAGCTTATAAAAGGAGTGTCCTTTGAAAATACTATCATTATTGCTTGCTCTTGGTTTTGTTTTCGGTGTGCCGCAGATCGGCATGTCAGCTCCGAGAGCCTCTATTGTGGCCACTATCAACAGTGAAATGATTACAGCCCTGCAGCTTGAAAAAAATGTTAAACTGGCTGTGCTTGCCAAAGGCAAAGATCCGAAAAAAATTGCTCCGAATGAACGGCAGAATATTGAAAAAACAGTTTTGCAGGATTTGATTAAAGAATCAATTTTGGTGCAGGAAGCCAAAAACCAAAAAATTTCCGTAACCGACAAAGATATTGATGCCGAAATCAATGCTTCTGTCCAGCGTGCGGGAATTACCAAGGAAGCATTTTACAAAGACCTTGCCAAACAAGGCTATGATGAATCTTTTTACAGGGAAAAAATCAGAAATACCCTGCTTACTCAACGGCTCATCAACAGAAACGTGCTGAGAAAAATTATTGTTTCCAATGAAGAAGTCATAAAATATTATCTTGCCAACGGCGGAAAAATTTTAGGCAAGGCAAATGTTGCCCTTATTGTTTATCCGAACAGTGAAACCATGGATAAGTATGCAGAGGAACTTATTAAAGATTCCGATGACTTTGAAAAAATTGCCAAAAAGATTTCTGTTGGGCCCTATGCCGAAGACGGCGGAGTTTTCGGTGAATTGGCAGTGTCAGACCTTGCAGAACCCATTCAGGCCGCCATTCAGAATTTGAATCAGGACGAAGTTTCCAAAGTTTTTTCTCTGAACGGTTCCTATGCACAGGTAAAAGTTCTCTCCAAATCAAATTCAAGCGATAATCCCGCTGAAGTTATGGACCCGCAGCTTGTGGCCAAAATTCAGGACGGACTGCGCATGCAGAAAGCCGGCAGTAAAATCGAAGAATATATTGCAGGGCTCGAAAAAAAGGCAATTGTTAATATTAAGTAGGAAGTGGTATGAAGCTAGCAGAACTTGGTTCTTTACTGGAAAAAAAACGTCAAAGCAAAAATCTGAGTTTTGACGATGTTTCAAAAGCAATAAAAATTCCCGTAAAAAGTCTTATTGCCCTTGAACACGGCGATATGGAACATATCGGTTATGAAACCTATTACAAAAACTTTTTAAAATGTTATGCCATGTATCTTGGCTGGACATTGGAAGAGTATCAGGAAGCCATTAAGGAAGTTGAGGAGTTTTCAGAACAGATTGAACCTCCCAAAAGTCTTGAGGCCCAGCTTGCCGAAAATCAGCCTGAACTTACTAAACCGCGCGGAAAAAAACTTGCCGTGCAGCTGGTAATTCTTGCCGTTATCGGCGGAAGCGCTTATTTTTATCTTACCAGCGGTGATTTTGATTTTATGTCAGGATCTGATGCCAAACCGCAAACGGAAATTGCCGCACAGGCTCCTAAAAAGCCTGAAACTGCCGCTGCTGCTGTAAAAGAAGAAACTGCAGAGCCAATTGTTCTTGCCGAAACAAACGAAACCGCAAAATCTGCCGAAACTCAGGCTGAAACCGCGGTTCAGGAAAGTCAGACGGCAAAAAATCAGTCTGAAGCTGAAAAAGTTCAGGATAATTCTGCTGTTCCTGTTCAAAATGATGCAGGCTTGGTAGAACAGAAAATGCCTTCCGATGAAAAAGAAGAAAATCCTGCTTTTGATATAGAGGCATTCCTGAAAGATAATCCAAGTGCCAAGGTTATTGACTGGTCTCAGGTTGCAGAACCCAAAGAGGGGGAACAGCAGGCCGTTATCCATGCCAAACAGGATTGCTGGATGCAGTATACGGAAGACGGAAAAAGCAGTCATTTTACGCTGAAACGCGGCGAACAGAGGGTGTTCAATTTCAAAAAAAGCCTTTCTTTCAGAATTGCCAACGGTTCGGCCATTACGCTCTATCATAACAAAAAGCCCGTAACTGTGGGGGATTCTTCAAAAGTTCGGGAAATTGTCCTGAAATAACCAAAAGCCGTTTTATACGGCTTTTTATTTATTTCTATATAATAAAAAATTAAAAAAATAGAATTTTTTGCTTGACAGGATAAATTTTTCTGCTATAAATAATTTCACATTGACGCGGGGTGGAGCAGCTTGGTAGCTCGTCGGGCTCATAACCCGAAGGCCGTAGGTTCAAATCCTGCCCCCGCCACCAAATTTTTCAAGGACTTATGGGTACAAACTCATAAGTCCTTTTTTCGTTTTGCGACATTTTTGCGGCAATTTTGGCAGGCATTTTTTTTGTGCTGTGCATAATGTATTGAGACAGTTTTATATTGTGTTTTATTTTTATGATGTTTTGGTTTGCTGAGCACTGTTTGGAGAAAATTATATGGAATGGATATGTACAATCAATTATTCGGAAAAAGACTATTTGGAATTTATTAAACGTGAAATTGAAGATGAATATTGTGATATCGTACAGCATGTAATTGAAGAAATAAAAAAAAACAGAAATATTAAAGTTGAATTTTCCGGTGAAGGTAAAGGAATTAATACATGTTCTAACAGGGTAAACGTTTCGGCAGCTTGCCGTGACGGTTTATATATGTTTGTTTTTGGCTTTCAGGAGAACATAAGAGAAACTATACGGTCGTTGCGCGAATGCCGCAGTCTTAATATTGATGATCATATTTTGAAAAGTATTTGTCTGTTTTGCGTGCTGTATATTACATTTCATGAATTTGCCCATATAATTCAGGGACATAATTCTATATACCGTGAAAAAGATTCTTATATTGAAGAAAAGAAGGCTGAGAAGGAAAGCTGGCTTGAATTTGATGCTGATATTTCGGCTGCCCTTTTATTGCGTTTTTTGTTGGATTGGAAGCCGGATTTGAATTTATCAGAAAAAAATAATGATGCGGCATGCTGCATTTTTGCTGTATCAATTTGTATCAGCTGTTGTTATTTTGTATACGGTCGGAACGAATCTGCCGAATATCCTTCTTTTGATGTGCGTATTTGGGCTTCCGTACTGGCATTTTTAAAAAATAAAAAAATAGACAGTTCGGTATTTTTTAGTGCTTCAGAGAAAAAACAGAATGTCTGCGTGAGCATATCAAAAGAAAGTATTTATAGAGCAGTGGAAATTATAGATAATGTATTTAAAATGTTTGCTGAGCTTGGGTTTGATGAGATTAAAACCGATGTAAAAAAGGTTGAGCAATGGATTGAAAACAGTCAGGCTGGAAGAATGAATTTTTTGAATGAGGTTCACGGTTTTACAGATTGACAGCGTGCGCATTTTGCAGCTGTGCTGTCAGAATCGGCCGGCAGTAAATTTTTCATGTATGACCTTGCGGTTTGATAACGCCGCGGCATTTTGGGGAACATTATGAAACTGTTTTCAAGTGCCGCGGCTTTTGTTTTGCTGCCATACAATGTTTAATGTGTGTAATGTGTTGATAATCAATGCATAATTGCTGAAAATGCATGCATATAATGCATGGATTTCGGAAAAAATAATGCAATAAAAAATCATTGGAAAAAAACAGTAAAAACGGTGCATGTATGCATGTGATAAAAATATAATAATTTCAATATAATAGAAAATAATTATGTGCTTGTTCTTTAATTATTTTGCAAAACAAAAAGAAATTTTTTTGAAACCGTATTGACGCAAAAAAAATGCTGTGTAACCGTAAAGACAAGTTCAGAGAGTTATTACTGCTTGATTTATAAAGGATTATTAAATAATTGGGCAAAACTTTTCTGAATGTCAGTTTGCAAAGAAAAATAAAAAATACATCATGTTGAATTTTTAACAATCTAATGAACAGGAGCACACAGCCATGACACAGGAACGCATTACCACTCTTTTGACAGAAAACCGCAGCTATTTACCGCCTGAACATGGCAAGTCCAGTGCATGGATCAGTGGAACCGATGAAGCAAGAGCCATTTGTCAGCGTGCAATGGAAGATCCCGACGATTTTTGGGCCGCCCGTGCAACCCAGCTTATTCACTGGTATAAACGCTGGGACAAAGTTTTGGAAGCAGATGAAGAAAAGCACAAGTACCGCTGGTTTACCAATGCAAAATTAAATGCGGCATTCAACTGCATTGACCGTCATATTATTTCAGGCCGCCGCAATAAAGCCGCTCTTATCTGGCAGGGCGAACGTGAAATGGATGTGCGCTGTTTTACGTATCAAATGCTTTATACGGAAGTTTGCCGTGTTGCCCATGCTCTCAGTTCTCTGCACGTTAAAAAAGGTGACCGTGTTGCGCTGTATATGCCCATGATTCCTGAGCTTGTGATTTCCATGCTTGCCTGTGCCCGTATCGGCGCCATTCATACTGCAATTTTTTCTGGTTATGCGGAAGGCGGCGTCCGCAGCCGTATTCAGGATTCCAAGGCAAAAGTTGTTATTACTGCCGACGGCGTTATCCGTGCAGGTTCCGTAAAGCCGCTCAAAGCCAATCTTGACCCGATTTTGGAAAAATGTCCGTCCGTTGCGCATGTTCTTGTTGTGCACCACGCCAATTTGCAGGATGTCAACATGGTGAAAAACCGTGATATCTGGTGGCATGATTTGGTTGAAGATTTCACTTTGGACGTTGATTTTCCCTGTGTGTCCATGGATGCCAACGATCCTCTTTTCCTTCTGCATACAAGCGGCAGTACGGGCAAGCCCACAGGCATTCTTCATTCCACGGGCGGATATCTGACCTATGCGGCCCACACTTCCCAGTGGATTTTTGATATGCGCGATGACGACGTTTACTGGTGCACTGCCGACATGGGCTGGATTACGGGGCATACGTACGGCGTTTACGGTCCGCTCAGCCTTGGCGCAACCACGCTTATGTTCGAAGGCGTGCCCACGTATCCGAAACCTGACCGCTACTGGCGCATTGTTGAAAAATTCCGTGTAAATATTTTATATACCGCACCGACCGTTATCCGCTCCCTTATGCGCATGGGCGAAGCATGGCCCGAACGCTATGATCTGCGCACCCTTCGTGTTCTCGGTTCCGTCGGTGAGCCCATTAACCCCGAAGCATGGCACTGGTTCCATAAAAATATCGGTGCGGGCGAACTGCCTATCGTGGATACATGGTGGCAGACCGAAACAGGCGGCGCCATGATCAGCCCGTTCCCTTATGCTTCCAGACTGAAACCCGGTTCAGCGTCTTTCCCTCTGCCCGGTATTGACGCAACGGTTATGGGCTCCACAACCAACCGTGACGGCGAAGAAGTGGGACATGCCGACACCAAGGCAGGCCACCTTGTTATCCGCAAGCCTTGGCCCGGAATGATGCTTGGCGTATTCAATGACGAAGAAAAATACCAAAGTTATTTCAAACGCTTTGGTTTCTATGATTCAGGCGACGGTGCGGAAATCGACTCAGACGGCTATTTCTGGATTTTGGGCCGCATGGACGACAATATCAACGTATCAGGCCACCGTATTTCCACTGCGGAAATTGAGGCCGTGCTTGCTGCCAATCCCAATGTTTCCGAGGCTGCCGTTGTTTCCATGCCTCATGAAATCAAAGGCGAAGCCATTTATGTATATGTTGTGCTGAAGGAAGATATCGAATGGTCTGACGAAATCAGAAAACAGCTCAAAGATTCCATCCGCAAAAACATCGGCGCCCTTGCATCTCCTGATTATATCCAGTTTGTGGAAAGCATGCCCAAGACGCTGTCAGGCAAAATCATACGCCGCATGCTCAGAAAGATTGCCGCCAATGTTTATGACGAACTCGGCGATACCACGGCGCTTGCAAGACCGGAAGTTATTGATGAAATCATTTACGGTCATAAAAATGTGATTGAAGGCAAGCCTGAGAAAGCAAAACGTGCTGATGAAGAAGCTCCGAAAGAAGCTGAATAGGATAATGGCAAAAGCAAATATGAAAGGGCTGGAAACAGCCCTTTTTTATGCTGATTTTTCAGTGAGGCACAAAAATGCCGAAAGTGTTAAGCGCAATAGGCTGAGCAATGAAATTCAAGACTGGTAAATGGAAAATGCAGTCAGCATTATGAATTGAAATGCAGAAATTTCATGGTCAGTTCTGCAGTTTCTCCAAGTTTTCGCCTGAAAGGCGGTGTATGGTCAGAATGTCAAAAGGAACTGAACCCAAATTGGTATAGAAATTCCATGCATTGGTATTCCAGTCAAGGCAGCCCCATTCCATGCGGGCATAGCCGCGTTCTTTGCAGAGACGGGCGATAAACTGCATGATTTGTTTGCCTATGCCGTGTTTTCTGTAGTTTTCTTCCACAAAAAAAGCGTCAATGTAGAGGCATTTACGGCCGATAAAAGCAGAGCTGTGCTGACAGAAATAGGCAAAAGCCACGGGAGTGTCTTTGTCAAAGGCAAGCACTGCTTCGCCTGCTTTTTCTTTGAGCAGTTTTTGCATGTTTTCTTCCGTTACGGTAATGGCGGCGGACATATTTTGGAATTCGCCGAGTTTATGCATGAAAGAAACAATTGTTTCGGCATCGTTTTCTTGGGCAAGGCGTAAAGTAATCATTGATGGCACCTTTTTTATTTTTTGTTTATTGTATGCTTCTTGCCGATTTAAGCAAGATTTTCCTTTAAGAACGCAAAATTTTTGCGATTATTGTCAGGGCTTCGGTTAAGTCTTCCCGTTTTTGCACTCCTCCGAGAGCGAGGCGCACGGCTTCTTTCGGCGGCGGGCTCTGCAGGGCAAAGTGGGAACAGTCTGCCGTAAGCACGCCCAGTTCTTTTGCTTTTTCTGCAAAAGTTTTGTTTGTCCACGGCGGCGGAAGGCTGAGCCATGCATAAAATCCCGTACTTCGGGTTTCCATGGAAAATCCGTCCAATATTCTTCTGGCAAGCACGTTTCTTGCGGCAGCTTCTTCTTTTTTGGCCCAAAGGGTTTGTTCGGCAATTCCGCTTTCTATCCAGTATGCGGCGATTTCTGCCATAAGCGGTGCAGACATGGATATGCTGTAGCCTATGCTTTGTTCAATGAGAGGAAAATAAGCGTCAGGGCTTGCAATATATGCTATGCGCAGGCCTCCGCTGAGTGCTTCGCTGGTTGATGCTATGAAAAATGTCCGTTCCGGAGCGAGGCTTGCGAGGGGGGTAAGTTTTTGTTCAAGAGAAAGGGCGTATACATCGTCTTCAATGATTTTTACGTCATATCTGCGGCAGATTTCCGTAAGTTCATGCCGTCTGAATTCGGGAATTTGGCACAATGTGGGATTTTGGCAGGAGGGCATAAGATACAGGCCTTTGATTTCGGCATTTTTGCAGGCAGCTTCCAAGGCATGGGGAATTATGCCCGACTCGTCCATTTTTATGGGTACAAGATTGAGGGAAAGCCGTCTGCAAAGTTCTTTAATCAGCGGATAGGTGACGGCTTCGGCGGCAATTTTGTCTCCTGCGCGAAAAAGACCCATGAGCAGTGACAGCAGGGCATGCTGTGCGCCTGCACAGACAAGAATGTTTTGTTCCGATACGTTCAGACCGAACTTTTGCGTCCAGAGAGCTCCTGCTTTTCTGTGCTTCGGCATGCCGCAGGGGGCATGATATTTTAAAAATTCCCTGTTGTGTATGTCAATGTGTTCAAGAGCCTCCGCAAGGCTCGGGTTCAGGTATTCAAAGGGTGAAATAAAGCTTAAATCATAATATTTTTGCTGTTCCGTAACAATATCCACATGTTTTGCAGGAATGGAAAGCATGGTTCCCCGTCCTGTCACTGCCGTGGTCAGGGAATGTTTCTGTGCTTCTTTGTATGCGCGGGTGACGGTTCCGAGGCTGATGCCGAGCTTGTCCGCAAGTTCTCTGTGTGTCGGCAGAATTTCTCCGGCTTTTATGATTCCGTTTTGTCTTCCTTTTTGCAGGGCTTTAAGAAAGTTGGCATAAAAGGGGAGTTTCGGATTATTGTTCAGTTCGGTTTGGATTAATGTAACAATATTCATGTTGGTATAATAGTACATTTATTTGTTCCGTCAAGTTTTGTATTGCCTGTAATGTTTATAACATGGTAATATATTATAAAAAATAATTTATGATTGTATTAATAGCAAATTAAATTGTATTTGCTGAAAAAAATATTGCATCAGAAAAAAGCATTTTTATGGAAAACTGCAGATGTCTTTGTCATAAAACAAATATAAGTTTTTTTGTGAGGTGCTTTATGACACTGGTATTGAAAGGCGGTTTGGCACAAATGCTGAAAGGCGGCGTAATTATGGATGTTACCAATGAAGAACAGGCTCAGATTGCTGAGGAGGCAGGCGCCTGTGCCGTAATGGCTCTTGAGCGTGTTCCGTCCGATATCCGTAAAGAAGGCGGTGTGGCGCGCATGGCAGATCCAAGTTTGGTTAAGCGGATTATGGATTGTGTCAGCATTCCCGTTATGGCAAAAGTCAGAATCGGCCATAATGCGGAAGCAAGAATTTTGGAAGAGCTCGGCGTGGATTATATTGATGAAAGCGAAGTGCTTACTCCTGCCGATGACAGGTTTCACATCAACAAAATGGCTTTTTCCGTTCCTTTTGTGTGCGGTGCTAGAAATTTGGGGGAAGCGCTGCGCAGAATTTCCGAAGGTGCGGCCATGATCAGAACAAAGGGCGAGCCCGGAACGGGCAATGTTGTGGAAGCGGTGCGTCATATCCGCATGGTTAATGAGGAAATCCGCATGCTTTGCGCTTTGCCTGAAGATGAAGTTGCCAATTTTTGCAAAGAGCACGGCATTCCTCTGCACTTGGGAATTGAAACCAGAAAGGAGGGAAGACTTCCTGTGGTGAATTTCGCTGCAGGCGGCATTGCCACTCCCGCTGACGCTGCGCTTATGATGGAGCTTGGCTGTGACGGTGTTTTTGTGGGTTCGGGCATTTTTAAATCTTCCGACCCTGCCCGTCAGGCAAAGGCCATAGTGCAGGCAGTAACATATTGGCAGGATTCCAAAAAGCTTTTGGAAATTTCCACGGGCCTTGGCACAGCCATGCACGGCATTGAAATTTCTTCCATAGCCCCAGCCGACCGCATGCAGGAACGGGGCTGGTAATTTGGGGTAAAACGTATGCTGACAAATTTATCGTTTGTTCCTTTAAAAAAGCAAATTGATGAAATCAGGAATAAAAGCGAACAGGTCCGCATAGGCGTGCTTGCTCTGCAGGGTGCGTTTTCAGAGCATTGTCTTGCTTTGTACAAGGCAGGTGCAGTTCCCGTGGAAGTCCGCACGGCTGAAGATTTACGGGATGTGCACGGACTTTGTTTTCCGGGCGGCGAAAGCACCGTTATGGCAAAACTTCTTGTGCAGAACGGTTTGACGGACAGGCTTGCGGAGCTGATACAAAACGGCATGCCCGTACTTGCAACCTGTGCAGGGCTTATTTTGCTGAGCAGGGAAATTATCGGCTATGAAGATCAGCCGCGGTTAAATTGTCTTGATATTTCTGTCTGCCGCAATGCATTCGGCAGACAGAAAGAGAGTTTTGCCGAGGAAACGGAAGTAATTTGTCCGAAGCTTTCCATGCATGAAGAGGACAGGCACTGTCTGTTTCCGGCAGTTTTTATCCGAGCTCCGCAAGTTGCCGAAGCAGGAAATGCGGTTAAGGTACTGGCCCGCAAAGGGGAAAGAATTTTGGCCGTTCAGCAGGAAAATATAACGGCACTGTCATTCCATCCGGAGCTGACGGAAAATCTGCTGTTTCATAACTGGCTGTATGAAAAGGCTAAGCAATACAAAAAGTCAGGCAAGTGCTGATTTAAAATCTTCAAGCAAAGCCATGGCTTTCAAGCGGACAGTTTTTTCATAGCTGCCGTTTTCCAGAAGCAGCTGGATATAGCTTGAAAGCGGACGCAGAAAAGGCGGATACATCTGCCATGCGTTATGATCAAGAACCGCATTGTTTTTTTCTGTAAGAATCAGTGTCTTCAGCATTTTTATCTGTTCTTTCAGCAGTAAAGCCCTAAGCCTTGGCAGAGAGGAAAAAAGTTCTTCTCTGCCTTTTTCGTAATAAGGCAAAATTTGGCTGTCATGGCCTGAAAGTGCATACAGGAAAAAATAACGCCAAAAATCCGCTTGTGCGGCATGGTGCGGCCTGTCATTTAAAATCGGTTTAAGTTCATACAGTCCCAAAGGATTTCTGCCTGTTTTCCAGACCGTAAGCCCGGGGATCTGCGGAAGCGTTTTTCCCAAAACAAGACTGTGGATAAGATTGGCAATGCGGTGCGGCACAAAGGCGCCGCGGCAAAGCTGTTTTTCTTTGGTGCACTGCCAGCAGCCGGAGCAGGAAACAGAAGAACGCAGGACATAGTGCCCGGGCGGATAAGGAGCTGTTTCCCAAGGGTGAACGGGACCGAGGGAAATGTTGACAGTCGGCACGCCGGCGAAGCTTGCTATGTGCATGGGGCCTGTATCGGGGCAGACAAAAAGCTGAAGATTTTCCAAAAAAGCAATAAGCTCCACAATGGAAAGCGTTCCGGGAATGACGCCGCGGGGAATTTTGGCTTTTTTGGCGCATTGAAAGGCTGTTTCTTTTTCCTCTGCACTCGGACCGCAGATAAAAACAGGGCTGTATCCTTTTTTGTTCAGCTGCAGGGCGAAGTCTGCCCAAAAATCAATGCTTGGCCGTTTTGCTTCTTCACTTGCTCCGACGAAAATTCCGATCAGTCCGTTTTGTTTTCCCTGCGGAACAGGCCAGTGCATAGCCTTGAATGTTCGCAGGCCTATGCTGTCCAGTGCATTTAAATCTGCCCAGTGCAGCCTGTTGTAATGATTGTTATGGGTGAGAGATGCCCTGTATAACTGCCATTTGCCGTAAATTTGCTGTATATTGTTTTGGCTTCTGCGGCCGAGAAATTTATTGCATTCCAAAGAACCAGCCAAGACAGCCGTATCAGTCCTGTGGCTTAAATTTATTATGGTATCATAAGAAAAATTTTTCAGATATTCCATTTTGTGTACGGGAATGTAGGTGACGGCAGGGGAAATGCGGATAAG
>CALUWZ010000026.1 GCA_944324625.1 uncultured Mailhella sp.
CATAGGCCTGCCTGTCTTCTCCGAGCTTTGCGGTATCAATTACATAAATATAACCGCTTCGGCTTCCGGAATTGCTGTACGGAATGCAGTATTCCAATTCCTTGGCGCAGGAAACCCCTGAAGTTCCCGTTGCCCCAAGCGTTTCGCCGATTCCCTGTGCTTCCTGCAAAAAATGCGGATCATTTAAATCATTCTTACTGCTGAAACCACCCATTCGCATGATATCATTCGGCAGGCGGGAATCTCCGCGGAAAACCAATCCGGTAAACGAGTGCACAGGTTTTTGCGTACCGTCAAACGCAGCTTGCTCCCCAATTTTTTCGCTTTTGCCATAATGTTCCCCTTTGGAAAGACCTTTCAGAAAAGCAAACAATTCTTTCTGATTATGAATTTGAGGAACAGATGTTTCACGCAAAGCCAGCTCTCTTGCCTGCTGTACGGGATCATCCTGAGCAGACTGTACCTCTTCACTTTCAGATGCTCTTTCCGCCTTGGACGCAGCGGCATCCTGCAGTTCCTGAGTCTGCAGGCTGCGGGCATCAACACGCTGCAGCAAAAGTTCCGCCTCCCGCGCAGAAACAGTTCCGCCGTTTTGAGCAATGTTGATATTATAGCGCAGATCTTCGTCAGACAAAGAAAAATCCTGTATCTGCGATGCAAGCATTTCGGCTGTTTCTCCGAATTTGGATTGTATCTGCATGGCAACAGGCACGGCTTCGCCTTTAGGGGAAACATCATACGTCAAACTTGCATAGCCTGAATAACGAACGGCATCGGGCAGGTCAAATGTGGAAATATGCACGCGGACACTGCCGTTTTCCATTCTGTCAAAAGAAATTTTGGTGGCGGAATGTTCTATGATGTTCAAATCCAAAACACTTCCGATTCCTCCGCCGCCCGTACCGAGTATCTGCCTCATGGGTGCCTGAGAAGAGAGATACGCCAGCATCTGAACCTGCTTAGGATCAGCTGTTTCGCCGCCGCATGCCTCCCTGAATGCCGCCATAATTTTGGCAGAATAGCTTGAAGGCTTGCCGTGAGCATAATTATCTTTGTCATCTTCCGATACAAAAGCAAAATCAATGTCTTTTCCCAAAACAAAGGTTTGACCTGCCACATTCAATTCGGAAGGTGTGGAAATTTTCTGTTTGTCGGCTCCGGCCACTGTTTCGCGCATTCTTCTGCACACATCGCGGGCCATAAGCTGTTCGCCGCTGTAATTGCTTGAATTGGACATTTTAAGACTTTTTTCCGGAAAAGGCAGATCATCCATGGTCATGTTTCGGCGAACCAAAACTTCACGGGCATTTTTTAAAGGCATTTCGGCGCAAAGCAAGGCCAAAGCCTTTCCTTTTCCGGGAGCGGCCTGCACCCATTTTTCGGCAACTGCATTATCCACTGCCTCACAAAATGCCCCCCCTGCCTCCATATTTTTTGGCAAAGGTTCATTAAAAAGCGTTTTCCACACCGTTTCAGCCGTCAATTCCCCTTCAGGCTGAATTTGCCGCATCTGCTGCAAAGACTGCAGCAATACCCCTGAATAACAGGATGAAATTTTTAATAATTTTGCAAGGGAAACAACATCGGCATCCAATGCCCCGTATGCTTTGCTCATGCCTGTTTCTGTAAAATTCCGAATACAAGCCGTCAGTGAGCAGCGTTTTGAAGCAAATTCTTCCATTTTCTGAAGATTTCCGCCCTGTGCGCTGACCAAAGAAAAATGCTGAAGAAAATCCTCTTTCACGGCATTCTTGAGAGAAGCCATGGCTGAATCGGACAATTTTCCTTTAAATCCGTATTCATCAGCCATACGGACAAAACTTTCATCAAAGCTGTGCTGAGGATCTATTCCCGACAAAAATTTATCGCGGACATTTAAATTTTTTTGCGTCAGACGGACGATATCTTCAAGGGTTTCCCGAACGGCACGAACGGTAAGAGGCTTGTCTTCACCCAATTTCGCATGCAGCTGCGCAGACGCCATATCGGCAACGGCAGGCCCAAGTTCTTTTTTAATTGTATCAAGAAAAACAGACATGCTTTTATGGTTGGTGGAAGCCCAAACAGGAAGTTTCGTACTTTTCAAGGTATCACCCGAAACTTTAATCTTTGCATTGTCATCGCCTGCCATGGAAGCAATTTTGGAAAAATCCGCCAGCGTTATTGTTTTTATATCCATGCTGTTCCTCCTTGAGGCTTAAATTCCTGCTGGTGTCCGATGCCTGAAATACCGTTAAATTTTTATTCCGTTATTAAGCAAATCCGACAATGCCTCATTTTCATTTTTGCCGTCACTTGCGGGATCCGAAAGACGCATTGAATCTGACGGCTGTCCAAGACAAATTCCGCGCCAATACTCTGCCGTATGCATAAAGCGTTCCGCAACATGCAGAAAACTGTCCGCAGTCAGACTGTCCAAAGACAGCACAATCTGCAGAGTAATAAATTTTTCTTCATTATCAACGGCTAACGATGCTCCTGACGTCATTTGAAAAAAATACTGTCCCTGAAGCAGAGCCAAATACAATTTTTCCCTGCCGGCTGCGGGAATTTCTGCCACACAGGTACTCAAAAGCAGCTGCCTGCTGCTTTCAAGAACATGAATCATAAGCAAAAAATCCTGCATTTCTGCTGTAAACTGACACTCATTATCCCTTGTCACGGCTTGTGAACCGATTTTTTCACCAAGTGCGGCAATAAAATTTTCAATCATGTTCTTCTCCTGTTTACCCCAACTCTGTTGCCGGCAAAACAAATATCTCTTCCAACAAAGTTATCACATCATCTTCATCTATGCCGATTCAAATTATATATTGATTTACTGTATACTTTTAAAAAATTTTTTGCATCATTAAATTTTTTATTAAAAAAACTTGACAGCCAAGCAAAACAAGGGTATAAAGTTTTTCGTGTTTTGCTGCAGTATATAACTGCACAAACAATTTGTATCTCTATAGTTCAACCGGTCAGAACAAAAGTCTCTGAAACTTTAGATACAAGTTCAAGTCTTGTTGGAGATGCCAGATATTTGAAAAACAGCAGATTTTCTGCTGTTTTTTTATTTTAAGCATATACGGCAGCCTGCTTTTCCTCCTGCATTTTTACATAAAATATCCTCTTAACATTTATCCCCATATTGCGTATGGTAATCAAAAATCATAAGGGGACATGCAATGGAACATACATACAAATATTTATTCGGGCCCGTACCCTCACGCCGCATGGGCATTTCCTTGGGCATTAGCCCCATTCCCGAAAGAACCTGCTCTTATTCCTGCATTTACTGTCAGCTCGGCAGAACAAAACACATGCAGTCAGAACGGAAAATGTTTTTCCCCGTACAGGAAATCCTTGACGAATTCATCCATTACCAAAAAAATCTGCAGAAACCTGATGTTATATCCATAGTGGGCGAAGGAGAACCCACGCTGTACAGCGGATTGGAAAAACTGATAGCCGAATTGAAAAAAATTACCGAAATCCCGGTTGCCGTAATTACAAACGGCTCGCTGCTTTCGGATAAAAACGTGCAGCATGCCCTTATGCAGGCAGATTTTGTTCTGCCTTCCATGGATGCCTGTGACGAAAAAACCTTCCGCAAAATCAACCGTCCGCATTTTTCCGTCAAATTTGAAGATACCCAAAAAGGACTGATTGAGTTTTCCCATGCCTATAACGGACAATTATGGCTGGAAATCATGCTTATTGCCGGCATTAATGACAGTGAGGCCAGCTTGGACGCTTTTGCCGCAATGCTTTCTCAAATCAAATATGACAGGGTATACGTCAACACTCCCGTCCGTCCTCCTGCAGAAAGCTTTGCCGAATGCCCGAGCAAAGAACAAATCCAAAAAGCTGTGAATAAACTTAATGCCATTTCCATTGACATGCTGAGCGCAGGAAGTTTTTACAGCGATGATGCCGACGATTACGAAGCAGTAAAAAGCATCTGCAAACGGCATCCCATGAACAGCTTTGAACTGGAAACTTTTCTGACTTCGCGCAATACTGCGGATATTGCCGCCTTCAAAAAAAGGCTGGAAAACGACCCGCAGTTTTCCTGTGTCGAATACAAGGGAATAGTCAGTTACAGGGTAAAATAAACCCGGCTCAAAAATTTTTGCAAAGCCTGCACCTGCAGGCTTTTTTATTGCCCCAAAAGCCATTATGCAAAAACAGCTTCTTGACAATATATAAAAATGCGATATTGTTGCAGTAAATTTAAGGTTCTGCTTTCAGCAGGTAAATGGGAAGTCAACAACGCTAGACCGTAGCCGTGAAAGGGGACTCTTTTGCAAATGCCACTGTGAAAACGGGAAGGCGCAAAAGGGGATAATCCTTGAGCCGGAAAACCAGCCTTGAATAAACTCAAAAACGTTCACGGTTTCTGAACAAGGAGTTATGCATGAATTCTTTTCCCCAGCAGGGCAATTCCCTGTTTCTTTTTATATTTTCTTATACGGCTCAGTTCTTTCACTTTCGGCGTCCAATCTGCCGATTATTTTTTAAAAGCCAATAAAACAAAGTTCCTGCCATAATTTCCCATATTCTGAACCAATAATATTTTTGCCGAAAACGATCAGGCAGTTTATCGTCACGGTCATTTCAGCGCATCTGAACACTGTTAATATATTAAGACAATAGAACTTTATCCGCAACAGGCTGTTAACACAGTCAATTTATAAAAAAAGGACATCACATGAAACTTGGCAAACTTTACGGAGTGGGCATCGGCTCAGGAAATCCCGAATATCTGACTTTAAAAGCTTATCGCACCATTAAAGAAGCCGATGCAGTTTTCACGGTTATTTCCAAAAATGCCAGCGACAGCGTTTCAAAAGCTGTGGTTGAATATACAGAACCGAAAGGAAAAATAGAACTTCTCACTTTCAGCATGGCAAAAGACAAAACCGTGCGCGAACAGCAGGTTTCAGATAATGCCGATAAAATCCTTGCCGAACTTGAACAGGGCAAAAACGTGGTGTTCGCAACCCTCGGCGACGCCATGACTTACAGCACGTTCGGCTATGTTTTTGCCATAATAAAAGAAAAACATCCTGAAATTGACATTGAAATCATTCCCGGAGTCAACTCCTTCACTACGCTTGCGGCCCTAAGCAAAACCGTTTTGGCAGAAAACAGGGAAAGCCTTCATGTTGTGCCTTCTTTCAGGGAAGAAGACGTGGAACATGCGGAATTTCCCGAAAATTCCACCACTATTCTGCTGAAAACATACCGCTCACGCAAAGCCCTTATCGAACGTCTGAAAAAAGAAAAAGAACGCTGTCCGAACCTGCAGGTCATTTACGGCGAACACTTGGGACTTGAAGGGCAAAAGCTTACCTTTTCTTTGGAAGAAATAGAAAATATCCCTGAAACCTATCTTTCCATGATTATGGTAAAAAAATAAAATTTGCTTTTCTGCACAGTATACCCATAAAAATAAACAGGCATGGAATTAAAATTTCATGCCTGTTTATTTTGATTACCCAAAAAATGCAGCTCCGTGCTGTCAAAAGAAATGCATAAATCCTGCCATGACATTCCTAAATTCCGGTCGCATAAAATCAGAAAAATAACACTTGACTTTTATGCATTTAATAGATAATTTTTTTGCTTGCATGGGACCTTAGCTCAGTTGGTAGAGCTACCGGCTCATAACCGGTTGGTCGCAGGTTCAACCCCTGCAGGTCCCACCATAAATTTTAAGGCCTGCGGATTTTCAAAATCAGCAAGCCTTTTTTTATACTTAAAAAATCAGACAGCCTTACTTATTATCAAATTCCCTTACACACTCAGCGGCAAAAGCAAGTTCTTCGTCATAGCCCGAAACCTTGCCGTCAATTTTGGCATACAGAACTTTTTGCAGAATACGGCCGATATGCGGTCCCTGTTTCATGCCAAGGGCAATAATGTCATTTCCCGTCACATCTATTTTTTCGTAGCGCACCTGATAAATATAGTAAGAAAGCTGTTTTTTTATTTCTTCGCCGAGAATTTCTTCAAGCCGTACAATCATATACAAAACAGCTTCCATGGCCAGATTTTTCAGCAGCCTGTGCAGAACACTCAGCGGTTCACCGTTTTTAAACCATTCTTCCACTTTGGGCTGAACCTGTATAAGCATGGAACGCACGGCAAGATAATTTTCTGTCTGCAAAGGCGATAAGGACAGACGTTCCAGCAATTCTTTAATATCAGCGGCAGAAACGCCCTTATTCATGGCAAGCACAAAGAAAAGCACATTGTCGATTTCTTCTTTCAGATACAGCATGCGGTACCAGTCAAGCACACGGTATGCTTCGGTAACAAAATTAATTTCCTCGTCCGTACCAAGCTCAAGGCAGGGATGAATTTCTTTGAGCAAACCGAAATCCTGCATGCGCAAAATACACTGCAGGGCACTTTCTTCACGCAAAATGATTTCAAGCTCCGTCAAAATGCGTTTTCCGTCCAGCTTCTGCATAACCTGCAGGGCTATGGCATTGCGGATAAGCCTGTCGCACTGCATGCAGATTTTAAAATCATAGCGCTGTTCAAACCGAATGGCGCGCATGGCACGGGTCGGGTCATCCACAAAGCTGAGAGCATGAAGCATGCGTATGGATTTTTGTTTGATATCGCCCTGCCCGTCAAAATAATCTTCAAGTTCACCGAAACTGGAGGCATTCAATTTAATTGCCATTGCATTGATGGTAAAATCACGGCGGGTTAAATCCATGCGGATGGAAGAAAGCTCAACAGTAGGAAGAACGGCCGGGCTCAGATAATATTCCAGACGGGCAGTAGCCACGTCAACCCTAAGTTCCTGCTGCGCATACTCAAAATGCAGATTTTTGTCTTCCAGCCCCGAAGAAGGAAAAAGCACGATTGCCGTCATAAATTCCTTATGTTCCCGCACACGGCCGCCCAGCCGGCCTGCCAGATAATGGGCAAACAAAATGCCGTCACCTTCCACAACAAGGTCTATATCCATATTGGGCCAGCGCCATTTTTCCCTGTCCATAATCAAATCGCGGACAAAACCGCCCACTACGTACACGGAAACGCCCATCTCCTCGGCAAGCTCCCCTGCCATTTCCAAAAGTCTGACACATTCTTTCGGCGTACGTACCCGCAAAAGACGCTGCACATTGCGCTTATTCAGACGGTGCGCCTTTTTTTTGGTCATCGAAGCACTTTGCTCATCAAGGAAAAGACGCACCAAATCGGTTCGGGTGACAACCCCGATAACGGGCAGATCCTTGTACATGTCTTCGGTCAGTTCCTGTCCGCCGAGAGTCTGGGAAGCCACAATAGGCACAAGACGCTGCCTGTCCTCAATAATAATGTCCATAAGGGTCTGCAGATCGGTTTCCAGTGTGGCGCAGCGGATATTTCTGCTCATAAACTGGCTGACGCTGCACATTCCGAACCCGTGCTTTACGGCCTTTGCGGCGGTCTGGTATTCCAGAATGCCCACGCAGCATTTGGTTTTTTCAACCCAGACAGGAATAGCTTTAAAACCGTAATGCATCATTGCATCCGTAGCACTGTTGATGCTGTCGTTCTCGTCAATGCCGATGACAGGCGCAGACATAAGACGGCGCACGGTCTTGTCTTTATGGGAAAAAAGCATGATTTGGCTTTCAATGAAAGTCAAGACTTCATGCATGCTTTTATCTTTCACCGTGGCAGCAGCGGCATAGGCATGGCCTCCGCCTCCGAGCAGGGTCATAATCTGACCGACATCCACGGAATAATCCTTGCTTCTTGCCACAACCTGCACCTTGCCGTCCATAGCCGCCACCATAAACAGCACATCACAGGGATAAATTTCCAAAAAAAGCGGCGTCAGTGAGGCAATATCATACAGGCATTCCTCAAACTTGGAATGGGCAAGCGCAAATTTAATGCCTGCAATATCGTAAAATCTCGCAGATTCCACCAAATCGTTCAAAGCAAAAAGCTGTTCTTTATTGATTTGCTTGCTGACATAAGGCGTAACAAAATCCGGTTCAAAACCTTGGCCGATGAGCCACGTCAATACCTTGGCATCACGGACGCCGACGGAATTATAGGTAAATGCGCCCGTGTCTGAATAAAGGCCGAGACCGAGCAAATGCAGAAACTCGCAGGGAACGGCGTCATGGTGTTTTTGGATTTCTTCGCAAATCAGCGTGCAGGTTGAGCCTGCGATTTCAATCACTCCGCTGTCAGCTTTGATATTGGTCTGGGGATGATGATCAAAAATAATAATTTCAACGTCCTTGTTCTGCTGAAGGTCTTCGCAGTCATGCCTGAATCCGAGCTTGTCAAGCAGAGGCTGGATATGGGTCAGACGGGTTGTGTGCGAACAGTCCACAACAACAAGACGTTCTATATTTTCAAAATCCGCCTCTTTGGGCGTTGCATAGGAAAATAAAGGATCAATGACTTCATGCACAAAGGCCTGCACGATTTTTTCCTGCGAACCGGGATACACAATCTGAGCATGCGGGAAAAAAACAGATACGGCAAACAAAGAACACAATGCGTCGAAATCCGCATTTCTGTGGCAGGTAATGAGCGTTTTTTTGGGAAGATATGTTATGTTCATTGCAAAACCTTTATTCCTTGCGCATAGGGTACAAAAAGCTTTGCAAAGTGTCAACAGCAGGCAGAATAAACACGTTCGCCCGGCTGGCTACAATAAATTTTCTTTTTTCAGAATAAGTTCTATTTCGTCTTTGGCCAGCCCTGTTTTTTGGGCTATCATGTCACTGTTCATGCCTTTTTTTCGGGAATTTAAAATCACTTCCCGCAAAAGATAGGGGGAACGGCTGATTTCTTCAGCCTGTTTCAGAAGTTTTTTCAGCATGAAAATCCGTTCTTCCATGGCTATGTTCAAACGCTCGAGTTCTGCCTGACGCTGGACAAACGTAGCCACCAATTCCTGCTCAAGATTGGCATTGCGCACCATTCTGTCCATAAGTTCGTCCTGATTGTTCTGCATGGCAAGCAAAACCTGCTCCGATTTGCGCAGGCGTTTGAAAAAAACAAGTACAAGAACAATCAAAACAAGTTCAGCCGCAGTCAAAACTGCGAACACAAGCAGATCCATAATTTCCCCTATACTTTGGCATTGACCAGCTTGCCTGCCAAAGGATTATGATAGGACGGACAGGTTTCCACGTCTTCTTCTTTTTCGCGGTGCTGTCTGTATGTTTCCTGATAAGCGGAATTATTCCCCCCTCCGTCACGGCTGACAAGACCGGATTCGGGGTCTTCGGCGGTTTTTTCCAATTTTTTGCTTTCTTCTGCCACAATCTGGGAAGCCACAACCTGTGCCACCTGCGCAAAAGCATCCTGTCTTGCGGCAATACCTGTTATGGTTGCAGACATTCCCTGCTGCTGAGCATTAAGGAGCGGTACTATTTCGTTGCTCATAAGCCCTCCTCAACAAGCAAAACTAAAAAATCAAAAAACTGTCTATATACAGATCGTCAATTTTCCCGTTAACAACATATTTATTGACTGCTTCAAGCAGACCCAGCTTAATTTGCTGCTGATTCGTCGTATCAAGAAGTGTCGCGGCATCCTGAATTTCCAGATAATAATAAATAGCATCCCTAAGAACCTTCTGATTATTGGAAATTTCATGATACACATCAAAATCCGACGTACTTAAAATAAAGCTTGCCTTGACAAAGCGTATGACGCCGTTTACGTCCGTACATTCCAAAACAAAAGGATCAAAAGCAACCTGAAAAACTTTCGGCGCAGATCTGACTTCCTGACTCGGAACCACAATCACATTTTGCAGAACAGGCTCTTCCTCAAAAAAGCGCGGCACTGCAAAAACAGCCAAAACCGCTATTAAAAGAAAAGCAACACCCGCGCCGATGAGAATATATTTTTTCTTTTTGGAAGGAACCTTGTCTTCCTGTTCATTCGTTTCGGCGATTTCAGTCTTGCTTTCTTTGTCTGATTTCTGTTCTTCTTTTGTTTCCTGAGCATTATCCAAAAAAGGAGCATCTTCAAGGTCAAGCTCAACCTTGTTTGAGGCCAGTGCAAGAAAATCGTCTCCGTCTGCGGCAGCAGGCAAATTTTCATTGCCTGCGCTTTCTATTGTCTGCGCTTTCTTTTCCTGAACTTGGCTCACGGCACTGCCCCTTTTTTACGGCTTAGGGGAAAATTTTGTCAATTTTCTTTTTAAGTGTGTCCGCAGTAAAAGGTTTTACGATATAATTGGTTACTTTTGCCTGCGCAGCTTCCAGAATGTTTTCCTGCTGAGCTTCTGCCGTAACCATTAAAAACGGCAGATGTCCGATTCTCTGATCGGCACGCACTTTTCTGAGCAGTTCAATGCCTGTCATCTGCGGCATATTCCAGTCAGAAACAATAAAATCAATTTTTTGCTTTTGAAGAATTTCCCAAGCCGTAGTGCCGTCATCAGCCTCAACAATATTATTGAAACCGATCTGGCGGAGAATATTTTTTACAATACGGCGCATTGTGGAAAAGTCATCAACAATAAGAACTTGCATATTCGGATCAAATGGCATAATTCCCTCATTTGTGTTTTTATAATAACTGTATCGGCAATATATTTAATTTCTAAAGGTTTTGCGCTGAAAATCCTTGTCAAAACAAATCATCATTACCAAAACAATGTGTAAATTCCCTGCGCAGTCTGGATATTGCCTGAGAATGCAGCTGAGAAACCCTTCCTTCCGTGACACCGAGAACCTCAGCAACTTCCCTCATATTCAGTTCTTCGGTGTAATAAAGAGATAGTACCAATTTTTCTTTATCTGTCAATCTGTCTATCAAAGAGGCTATTTTTTCAGTCAGTTCATTGAACACGGTATCATAAAACGGTTCGCCGTTTTTGTCTGCCTCATTGGCAAGCGTATCTTCGATACTGTCCAGCGGAATGGCAAGCTGGCTCTGCAGTGCCTCCATTCCCTGATGAATTTCTTTTTCATTAAGTCCGGTACGGGCATGAATTTCTTCAATAGTGGGCTGTCTGCCGTATTCCTGTTCAAGCTGCCACACTGCTTCGTCAAGCTGACGCACACGCTGTCTGAGCCCGCGTGAAAACCAGTCAAGCCGTCTAAGCTCGTCAAGCATGGCACCGCGGATTCTGCTTTCCGCATAGGTTTCAAAACGAATGCCCAAATCCGCTCGATATTTCTTCAAAGACTCCATAAGTCCGAGCGTACCGGCACTGATAAGCTCGGCCATATCAATATTTTTCGGCAGCTTGGCTTTCATTCTGTAAGCCAAATAACGGATTTGCGGGGCATAGTGCCTGATCAGCAGTTCTTTTTCAACAGAGGAAAAGTCGTCCCAAACTTTCTCTCCGGATTCCATTTCTACCCAAGGAGTCATACACTATCCTCTAAAGAGAAGTTTTTTCCAGAAAAATTTGATATTTCCGTCTAAAATTTCGGGACTGTCCATTTTCTGTACTTTCACAGTCAATTTCTCCAATGCCTTGGAAGCTTGAGAATTGGGTTCGCCGATACAGAACGGAACCTGTGCCATAATGGATTTGCGCACGGCACCGTCCTTTGGAATATGGCCCAGATAATCAAGGCTTACCCCTTCCAAAAAATGATCGCAGGCTGCATAAAGCCGTGAATAAATTTCTTTGGCCAAAGCCTCGCTTGATGCGGAATTGACCAAAATATTGAAACTGCCGACACCGTGGCGCTGTCTCAAAACTTTAATGAGCGCATAGGCATCGGTCAAAGAAGTAGGTTCTGTTGTAAGAACCACCAGCCTTTCCTGTGCGGCAACATTGAAGTACAGCACATTGTCATGAATGCCTGCTCCCGTATCTACTATAAGATAATCAATTTTTTCGTCAAAATCGTCAAACGCTTCCAAAAGCTCCAATTTCTGCCCTGTTTCCAAAGTCATCATGTCGCTGACCCCGGATGAAGCAGGAAGAATCTGAAAACCGTAGGGCGTATCATAAAGAATTTCCGTCAGACTTTTCCCTTTGAACAAATCATAAACGGTATACTGCGGAGTCAGCCCCAAAATCACGTCAACATTGGCAAGGCCGAGATCTGCATCGACCAAAATAACCCTTTTGCCCTGTTTTGCCAGACAGCAGGCCAAATTGACGGATATATTCGTTTTTCCGACACCGCCTTTTCCTGACGTGACGGCAATAACTTTCGGCATTGTTTGATTATCTGTATCCATACCCTTATCCCTTTGGCAGCTGATGTTTTAAAATCAGACGCCATATTTGCGCCTCATCGGCAGGCAGCAGCGTTCCCTGCAGTTCCGCACCGAATGACAGCGCAGAAACAGGCATTGCCGTCCAGACGGCTATATTGATGAGTTCCGCAAAATGCTCTGCCTCATCAAGTTTTGTCCACACTAGGCTTGACGGAAAAGCACTTTTATAGCGTTTTAAAATTTCTTTCAGATATTGATAATGCGGTGAAAGAACAATATGCACGTGAGCCTGCACGGATTCAAGCCCGAACATGCGTAACTTATCTTCCAATTTTTCATTTTTTGCAAGCCCCTGCATGTCGATAAATATGCAGTTTGCGTCACCGCAGGCTTTCAGCGCGGCAAACATGGCCTCTTTGTCGGGAGCCTCAAAATACGGAAAACCCGACAAATCCGCCCAGTGCCGAAGAACAAGGCGCCCGTTTCCGCGCAGGCTGTCGGTATTGATAAAAGCAACCTGATGATGCGGTTTCTGCTGTTTGCGCAGAAGCGCCATGCGCAGGGCAGTGCTTGTTTTTCCCGCACCGTACGGACCTGTTATGATATGAATGCGCTGAGGATAATTTTCAAACACAAAACTTTTTACGGGAACAAAAGATGCCAAAATTTTGAGCATGGAAGGCTCTTCCGCACATTTAGCCGTGAGCATATTGTAAAACTCGACAATCACGTCGCTTTCCACGCCTTCACGCTGAAGATATTCCAAGGCAACACGCTGATGCGGCGTAAGCTTTTCCAAATGAAGTGAAGGCTGCATAAGCGCATAAATATGGTCTTTGAGCCTGCTCCATTCCTTATGCCAGTCATCCCAGCCGCTCGGCACAAAAGATCCTGAAGCTTTTTCCTGACTTTTGGCCTGCTCGGTCCGTTCGGTTCCTGCCGTGATTTCAAAAACCCGGCAGCCGTCCTTCTGCCTTTCCCTGCTGGACAAAATCACGGCATCACTGCCAAGTTCCGCTTTTATGGCGTCAAGAACTTCTTTTGTGCTGTTTCCCGTATATGTTTTAACCTGCATTATTCAATTCCCACTGTTCCTGCGGAGTGCAAACGTATATCCGCAGGGATTTCAACTTGTGAAAGCACCGGAACATTCGGCAGAAAACGCATGACAAGCTGTGCCACATGCGGCCGTATCATCGGTGAAGTCAGCAGCACGGGCTGACTGGAAAACATCACGGAATTATCCACCAGCCGGCTGATATTGGTTATAAATTTCTGCGCAACCACAGGATTTAATGCAAGAAATGCGCCACTGTCCGTATTTCTTAATGATTCCTGAATAGTTCTGTCAGCCTGCGGATCAAGCGTCATAATTACGAGAGAATTTTCCTCGTCAAGATACGGACGTATGATGGTTCTTGCCATGCGTTCGCGCACAAATTCAGTCAAATTGTCGGGATTTTTATTGATCTGTCCGTAATCAGCCAATGTTTCAACAATGGTAAGCATATCACGTATGCTGACATTTTCCCGCACCAAATTTTGCAGAACTTTCTGCACCTGCCCGAGCTGAAGAACATTGGGCACAAGCTCATCCACAACTCTGGGAGCCGTTTTGGCAAGCGTATCAAGCAAAGCCTGAACTTCCTGACGGCCGAGAAATTCAGGAAGGTTGCGGCGGAAAACTTCGGTTATGTGCGTTGCGATTACCGTGGCAGGGTCAACAACCGTATAGCCTGCCACCATGGCAGCTTCTTTCTGCATTTCGCTTATCCAAAGCGCAGGCAGGTTAAAAGCAGGCTCCATGGTTTCAATGCCGTCGATTTTCTTTGTGGCATTGCCGGGGTCCATGGCAAGATAATGATCTATCAAAATTTCCGCAGTTGCCACCTGATTGCCTTTTATAAGCAGAGAATACTGCCCGGGACGCAGCTGAAGATTGTCCCTCAGATGCAGGGCAGGAATAACAACACCCATATCAAGGGCAAACTGACGGCGTATGGAGCGGATACGGGAAAGCAGATTGCCGTTTTGCTCCTCGTCCACAAGCGGAATAAGGCCATACCCCACTTCCAGTTCCAGCAAATCAAGAGGCAGAAGTTTCTGCACTTCTTCGGGACTGTCGAGATTTTCCTGAGCTTTGCCACCGCCCGGAAGAGCTTTTCCGCCTGCGGCTGCGCCAAGCCCCTTTGCTCCGGCCGCGCCGCCTGCGGCGGCAGCACTTTCATTGTCACCCAAAATGCGTGTAACCAAAAACAAAAGCGCGCTGAACGTCCAAAACGGAACTAAGGGCAGACCGGGAACAATGCCGAGCAGAAACAAAACACCCGATACCATTTTCAGAACTTTGGAATTATAGGTAAGCTGACTTAAAAATTCTTCGCCCATTTTGCTTTCCGCAGCGGCACGGGAAACAATAATGCCCGCGGAAACGGAAATGATAATGGAAGGAATGGTGGAAACAAGACCGTCACCGATGGTCAGAAGAGCATACGTTT
>CALUWZ010000027.1 GCA_944324625.1 uncultured Mailhella sp.
AGAAAAATCTGCTGAAGCAGATGTCTGTGTTTTGCGGAATTTTGAGAACACCGGCTGTCCGAAGGATTTGGAGCCCGCGGCCCGGAATGTTTTTTTGCAGCTTGAGGAATATTTTTCAGGCAGGCGCAAAAATTTTTCTTTTCATTTTTCTTTTGACGGTACGCCGTTTCAGCAGGCAGTTTGGCAGGCACTTTTGGCTGTTCCTTACGGAAAAACGGCAAGTTATTCCCAGATTGCCGAAAGGGCCGGCAGACCGAAAGCGTTTCGTGCCGCCGCAAGGGCATGTCATGACAATCCGCTGCCTTTTGTTGTTCCCTGTCACAGGGTTATTGCCAAAAACGGTTCTTTGTGCGGATTTGCTTTCGGGCTTGACATAAAGGCGTATCTTTTAAATTTAGAACAGAGGAACAGATAATGATTACGGATAAGCAAAGAGAATTGGCAAAAAAATTCATGAACATGCACAATGCCGGCAAAATGTTTATTTTGGCAAATGCTTGGGATGCAGGTTCTGCATACATATTTAAAAAAGAGGGGTTCTGCGCCATCGGCACCACCAGTCAGGGCATGGCTCTTTCCTATGGGTATGCGGACGGACAAAACATGCTGTTTGACGATGTTGTTTACTGCGTGCAGAGCATGACAAGGCGTGTGGATATTCCCGTATCCGTGGATATTGAGCGCGGTTTTGCGGATAATGTGGACAAGGTAAAAGCCAATGCCCTGCGTCTTTTGGAAGCAGGTGCCGTGGGCTTTAATATCGAAGACGGCAGACAGGATAAAACCTTGGATGAACTGCCTGTGTTTTTGGAAAAAATCAAGGCTCTTGCAGAACTTAAAAAAGAATATGACATTGATTTTGTGATTAATGCCAGAACCTGCACCTATTGGCACAATATCGGCGATGAAGAATATAAGCTGCAGGTTGCTTTGGAACGGGGCAAGGCTTTTAAAGAAGCAGGGGCTGACTGCGTATTTTATCCCGGTGCGGTGCCGCTTGAAAGCATAAAAATTTTGGTAAAAGAAGTTGGGGCGCCGATTAATATTCTGCTTACGCCTGCCACTTCCGATTTGGACGCTCTGCGCGAGGCAGGCGTACGCCGTCTGAGCATAGGTTCTGGTCCTGCCAGAAGTGCGTACAATCATGTGGTTGCCATGGCGGAGGAACTGCAGAAAGGCAATACGGAAAGGATTTTGAAACATCCCTTCGTGTATGCGGAAGCCAATGCCTATTTTAAAAAATAACAGGGGATAGTTATGAGCATAGCGGTAATCGGCGGAGGCAGTTTCGGAACATGCCTTGCACATGTCCTCGGCAAGTGCGGAAAAAGTGTTTATCAGCTTATGCGTGATGCAAGCGTTGCACAGTCAATTAATGAATGTCATGAAAACAATAAATATTTGCCGGGCATTGTCCTTTCTGAACAAATCAAGGCTGTAACAAATCCCGAAATTCTGCAGGAGTGCGATTACTGGGTTATTGCCTTGCCCTGCCAGAAGCAGGCAGAACTTCTGCCAAACTATGTACCCTATTTCGGTGAACTGACAACATTGATAAATGTTGCAAAAGGTATTGATTTAAAACAGCTTTTGCCTTTGTCTATGATTGTTCCGAAAATTTTTGGATTGGAAGATGATTCTGCACGCTACGCAGTTCTTTCAGGACCTTCCTTTGCCAAAGAAGTGGCGCTGGATATGCCTACGGCCTGCACTCTTGCCTGTGCGGACGAAAAAAGGGCGTCCTTTCTGCGGGATATTTTTACAACGCCGTTTTTCCGCTGTTATTCTTCCACTGATGTGCTTGGAGTAGAGCTCGGCGGTGCTGTCAAAAATATTTATGCCATTGCCGCGGGAGTGTGTGACGGACTGAACTACGGTTCCAATGCTCGGGCTGCTCTTGTTACAAGGGGGCTTGCGGAAATGTGCCGGCTCGGCCTTGCCATGGGCGCATCCTTTGAAACCTTTATGGGGCTTTCGGGGCTTGGGGATTTAATGCTGACCTGCAGCGGAGATTTGTCCAGAAACAGACAGGTAGGTCTGCGTCTTGGCAGGGGCGAAAAACTTGACGATATTATTGCGTCCATGAACAGTGTTGCAGAGGGAGTTCCCACAACCCATGCCGTTTGTGCCTTGGCTCAAAGCCTTGAAGTGGAAATGCCCATAGCCTATACCATGAAAAAAGTTTTGGACGGTGAGTTTACTCCCCAGGATGCTTTTGCGTATCTGACCAACAGAGCCAGAAAAGCGGAAACCCTGTAATTGGGACTGTATTTTTTTATCAGCCCTTTTTGCTTCGGCGGAAAGGGCTTTTTTCTTTGCTTCAGCACCAAAAACCATCTGTTACGCAGGCGGAATGAAAAATCTTCAGATATAAGACTGTCCTCTTTCGGCAGGGTTTTTGATGTTTAAGTCAAGCAAAACCAAAGGAGGACAGTTTTAAATTTAAAATTTTATCAATAGGCAATAACCGGGGTATGTTTTTAACTTCTTTATAATAAAATTAATTTCAGCAGTGTCATGTATCTGATAAAAGGTGATGTTTTTGATTTACGGCGTTTCACTCTCAGGTCGGTATAAAAGGTATCAGGATCGGCATCGCGGGTGGGCATGACTGTAAATTTCCTGTATTATGCTTTGACAAATGCGCGTATAGAGTTCCGTTGCCATAAGATCGCTGTGCCCCAGCAGAATCTGCACAGTCCTGAGATCCGCGCCGCCTTCCAGCAAGTGGGTTGCAAAGCTGTGGCGCAGGGTGTGCGGAGAAACAGTTCCCTGAATCTTTGCCGTGAGGCAATATTTTTTTATCAGTTTCCAAATGCCCTGACGGGTCAGCTTTTTCCCCGAACGGTTCAGAAACAGTTCGTTATCGCAGGTTTTTGGGTCAGGCATAAGCAGGGGGCGTGTATTTTGCAGGTAGGCCGTCAGCAGGGAAAGGGCGGTTTCGTGCATGGGAATAAGGCGTTCTTTTCTGCCCTTGCCGAAAACACGGATTATGCCTTTTTGAAAATCAATGTCCGTTGCTTTGACGCTGACAAGCTCGCTGACCCGAAGGCCTGAGGCATAAAGCAGGTGGAGCATGGCAATGTCCCTTTGTCCCAGTTTGGTTCGGGGGTCGGGAGCGGACAGCAGCCTGCCTATTTCTTCAAGGGACAGGACTTCGGGAAGATAGAGGGGGAGTTTGGGCGTGTCCAAAAGCAGGGCAGGATTTTCTTTGATATGGTGTTCCTGAAAAAGCCATGCAAAAAATTTGCGCAGACAGGAAAGGCGTCTTGCTATGGTGCGCCTGCTGTCGCCCTTTTTGCTCAGAAAAGCGGAAAAAAGTAGAAGACTGTCTTCGTCAATGTCAGACAAATGCATGCTGCTTTGTTCCATAAAAAAATTCAGGGTTTCCAAGTCCTGTCTGTAAGCCTGCACCGTATTTGGGGACAGGCCCTCCTGAATAAGCAGGCTGTTCAGCCATTCCTGCATGAATATCAACATTTTTTTGTCTTTTTTCCTGTCTTGCTCTCTTGATTGTTTTATTTTACATTGTTTTAAATTAATTTTGAAGAGCAGAATATTGCCATGAAGCATATTTTTTTTCTTGTTTGTTTTTTTCTGATGGGCATGTTTGCCCGTCCTCTTTGTGCCGAGGAAATGCAAAAACCCAATATTCATGAAATAAAACGGGATATTAATGCGGAACTGACAGCAATTTTTAAAAATAAGGTTTTGGATTTTTTCCCTATCCGTCATGATTTTCCCGAATTTTTTGCGGAAGTGGAAAAACAGGTTCCCGTACAGGCAGAACTTTTGGAAGTCTATCTGCCCATTTCTTCCAAACAGGATTTGGAACGCGGCCATTATGACAATATTTTAAACATGGTTTATTTTTACCGTATGCCGCAGATTATGCATAAACGCTTTCCTCTGCAGAAGCTGCAGTTTGCCTTTGTGAAAGAAAATTTGGAAGCTGCTTATAAGACTTTTGAAAAAATCGAGGCGCCGTCTCTTGCAGACAGGGCACAGTGGGAAGAAAAAATGTATCAGAGTCTGCTTGCAGGCAAAAATGTTTATGTTCAATACAAAAAAGATCAGGGTGCGCTTGATTACAAATACAGCCTTATGCTGGTTCTGCCGCTCAGCGAAACCCACAGCATAGCCGCTTTTATGTCCCATTATCCTTTTTTGGCGGAAGGGCAGATTTATTTCTTGTCTGCATCTTCCTATCTGCTTGACAATAATTATTATCAGGTTATGCGCTGGACAAGAAGCGTGCTGAATGATTTTATTGAAGTCATTCCCTTTGATATGTTTCCCGACAGCGACAGCGAATAGTGTTTTGCTTGCTTTTCGGATGATTTTGCCTGACGGAGTTTCCGCGGGGAAGTTTTTGCGGTACAATAAAAAAACTGCCTTTCGGCAGTTTTTTTATTGCTATACTTCAAAGAGCATTTCCAGATCGTCTCTGGTAAGGGATTTCCATGAATCCTGTCCCGGAATGACGGCTTCGGCCACGCCTCGCTTCATTTCCTGCAGCTTGAGGATTTTTTCTTCCACGGTGTTTTGGCAGATAAGCTTATAGGAGAAGACTTGTTTTGCCTGACCTATGCGGTGGGCACGGTCTGTGGCTTGGCTTTCCACGGCGGGGTTCCACCACGGGTCGTAGTGGATAACATAGTCTGCACTGGTGAGGTTAAGTCCTGTACCGCCTGCTTTCAGGGAAATCAGGAAAATCGGTATATCGGGGCTGTTGTTGAATTTGTCCACCTGTTCCAGACGGTCTTTGCTTGAACCGTCCAAATAGCAGAACGGAATGTCCGTCATTTGCAGCCATGCGCTGATTTGCTGAAGCATCTGCACAAATTGGGAGAATACCAGAATTTTGTGGCCTTCTTCCACCAAGTTTATGACCATATCTTTAAAGGTTTCAAATTTGCCTGAAGGAATGTTTGGGCTGAATCCGGGCATATCCATTTTGAGCAGTTTGGGGTGGCAGCAGATTTGGCGCAGCTTGAGCAAAGCGTCCAAAATAGACATTTGGCTTTTCGCCATGCCTTTTTCGTCCACGTCGGCAAGAACCTGTTCACGCAGCTTGCGGGCAAGGGAAGCATAAAGTTCTGCCTGTTCGTCCGCCAGTGCGCAGTAGGTGACGCTTTCCACTTTCGGCGGAAGATCCTTGACCACTTCTGCCTTGGTACGGCGCAGAATAAACGGTTTTACCCTCGTGCGCAGATATTCCAAGGTTTCCGTATCGCCTTCCTTGATCGGCTTGATGATGCCGCGCTGGAAGGCATGCTGGGAACCGAGGAAGCCGGGCATGAGGAATTCAAACAGGCTCCACAGTTCAAAGAGGTTGTTTTCGATGGGTGTGCCTGAAAGGCAGAGGCGCATGCGGGCATTGATGTTGCGTACGCTTTTTGTGGTTATGGTATTGGGGTTTTTGATGTTTTGGGCTTCGTCAAGGATAATGGAATTGAATTCGTATTGTTCCAGTTCTTCCAAATCGCGGCGCAGAAGGGCATAGGTGGTGATGACAATGTCCGCGTCGCCTATTTTGCGGAAAATATTTTCACGCCGTGTTCCGTATACAATGACGCGTTTCAGGCCGGGCACGAATTTTTCCGCTTCCCTGTCCCAGTTGGGCAGAACGGAAGTGGGCACAACAATAAGGTTGGGGCCCGATGCGCCTTTGTTTTTCATGTGCTGGATAAAGGCAAGGGTCTGTATGGTTTTGCCGAGGCCCATTTCGTCGGCCAAAATACCGCCGAAACCGTATTCGTCAAGGAAATTGAGATAGGATATGCCTTGGATTTGGTACGGACGCAGGGAGGCATTGAGGCCTTGGGGCGTGTCGATCTGCTTGACTTCCTTAAAGTGGCGGATATTGTCGCGCAGTTTGCTCCAGAAAGAATCCTCTATGGCGTTTGGCAGATCGTCCAGAATGCTGTCAAGCACGGGCGCTTCAAATTGCTTGAAGTGGTGCTTGGGCGGCTTGTTGGGGTCAAGGCCGAGGACTTTCAGCTTATGAGCCAATTTTTCAAGCCATGATTCGGGCAGGCTTGCGTAAGAGCCGTCTTTAAGCTGTACGTAGCGTTTGCCCTTGAGCCATGCTTTCCATATTTTTTCAAGGGGCAGGCTTTGGCCTTCATACTCTACGCTGACATCAAGAGAGAACCATTTTTCCTGTTCGTTGCTCTGTACGCTGGCATTGATGCTTGGCGTGGTGGTGCGCACTTTGTAGCGGGAAAGCGTGGCTTCGCCGTAAACGCGCCAGTTCTGCAGCAAAGTGGGGTAGGAGTCCAAAAGGAAGGAAATGGCTTCTTCGGGTTCCATGAACCACAGTTTGTTGTTTCTCGGCTGAAAACGCATTTCGGAAAGCTGCGACAAAAGTGCGGCTTCTTCTTCCTGTGCGCGTCTGAGCAGGAATGTTTGGCCTTCAAAAACATAGCTGCCTGTCTGAAAATCGGGATTCGGACCGGGCAGAACAAATTCGCCGTGTATGCTTTCGTATACGTTTTGGATTTCAAGGGTGAGCAGGCTTCCTTCTTCGTCAAGGAAGAGTTTGGGATTGTAGCTTCCGGGCTGGAATACGGGTTCCATGATCTTGAGGAACTCTTCCTGTTCGTACAGTTCGGAGGAGGGGAGGCGGGTCCAGACCCTGTCCAGAAATTCGGAAATGTCTTCCTGCGGAATGACGGGGCTTGCCTGTACGAGGGATTGGATGACATCATGGTTCAGGCAGGTCTGCACGGGGTAAAAGCATTGGTTCCAGCATACCCAAAGAGGCATTTGGCCGTGGAATGTTGCCACGGTCTGTTCCGGTCTGTCTTCGTCTTTCTGAATGGAGAAAGGTTTTTTGCCTTCTTTTTGGAGCATAATGTCAAAGCGCAGACCGTCATCGTCAAGGGAAGGACGCAGCTTGAGATCCATGGTGGAACTTTCAATGGTGCACGGTTTTTCCGTATCTTCCCAGAAAATATATTCTTCGTTGCGCAGCGCCCAGAAAAACCATGACAAAAGACCGTCGGGGATTTCCACACGGTGGCCGTAGTAATCAAGGTATTCGGCAATTTGTTTCAGAACCTTGGGGAGTTCGGGGGAATAATCGCACCAGTCGGGATTTTGCAGGATATTTTCCAAGGTTACGGCCTGCCGCACGGTGGAAAGGCCGGTTTTGTTCTGGCGCGCACGGTAAAATTCAACGGAAAGGCGGCCGGGTTCGGGAAAGAAGCGGAACAGGAAATAATGTCTTCCAGTTTCCGGTTCCGAGGTGGTTGCAAAGAAGTTTCTGAAACTTTGACGCCATTCCGGGCGTATGGCTGCAGGTTCGTTCGGCGTGTCATGGGAAACATTGATGGAAGAAAGTGCGCTCAGGGCAAGAGCCGCCACGTGGCGGCAGGGACTTCCGAAGGATTCCATGCAGTTGCATTCGTATTCCACATGTTTGTCATTGAGGCGTATGGTAACAGTGGGGCTGTAAGCCTGAAAATCTTCTCCGTGGACTGTGCAGCTTGCCTGACTGTAGGTGTCTTCCATGCGCCAAAGCAGGTTGCTTATGCCGTTTTCAGCTATAATCATTTTCCCGGAGTCGGTAATATACTCGGGAATTGTTTGCTGAATAAAGTGTTCCAGTGCGGTGCACAGGGTATTTTCATGACGTCTGTTCATTATGACCTCTGTATTAAATGGAAACCGTATATATCAATTGCAGAAGGTTTGATTATTTGGTTAAAAATATTGACTGAGAAATTTCAGCGGGAGAAAAATTAATTTAAATGCAATTTGATTATTTATTATTACAGTAAAATCTTTTGCTTTTCAAGCGTTAATAACTCTGTTATTATCTCTTTTATCGCGGAAAAAAGCTTTTTATGGCATATGCCATATAATAACATAGTGAAATAATTATTATTTTATATTTTTGCGGGAATTTTGCCAATGAAAAAATTTTTAAAAATTTTTTTTAATTTTTTTTTGTTATTGTTAATCATTTCATGCAATTCGGAAAACGGAACAGTTCCTGATAAGCAGAAAAATCCTGTCAATGCTGAAATTCCCAAAGAGCCGCAGCAGGGCGGAAAACTTATACTGGCCAGTATCGGCGAACCGTCCAATCTTATTCCCATTTTGGCGGCTGATTCCGCTTCCCACGAAGTGGCGGGATTTTTGTATACTTCTTTGATAAAATATGACAAGGAATACAATATTGTTCCCCTTTGTGCGGAAAGCTTCGAAGTTTTGGACGGCGGAAAACTGTTCCGCTTCAAACTGCGGGAAGATGTGTATTGGCAGGACGGTGTGCAGCTTACGGCCGATGATGTATATTTTACGTATAAGCTGACCATTGACCCCAAAACGCCTACGCCGTATGCCGCTGACTGTCTGCTGGTGAAAGAATTCAAGCAGACGGGAAAATTTTCTTTTGAAGTGCGTTACGAAAAACCGTATGCAAGGGCAATCGTTACGTGGATGATGTCCATTTTGCCCAAACATATTTTGGAAAATCAAGATATTACCAAAACTTCCTTTGCCAGAAATCCCGTTGGTGCAGGCCCGTTCAAACTGAAGGAATGGAAAGGCGGATCACAGCTTATTCTGGAAGCCAATGAAACGTATTTTGAGGGCCGTCCCTATTTGGACCAATTGGTTTACCGTATAATTCCCGACGTTACCACCATATTTTTGGAAGCAAAGGCAGGCAAGGTGGATTATCTCGGCCTGACTACCCAGCAGTATCTGCTGCAGACCAAGGGGGCTGAGTGGGAAGAAAAATGGCGGAAATACAAATATATTGCCAATGGATACACGTACATAGGCTTTAATTTGAATCACCCGTTTTTTAAGGACAAAACCGTGCGTCAGGCTCTTTCTTATGCCACGGACAGGGATTTGGTGATTAAAGGCGCACTGCTCGGCCTTGGGGAAAAGACTGTGGGGCCCTATAAGCCGCATACATGGGTGTATAATGATAAATTGACCCCGTATCCCTGCGATCCCGAAAAAGCTTTGGAACTTTTTGCCAAGGCAGGCTGGACAAAGGGCAAAGACGGATATCTGCATAAGGACGGGGTACGCTTTTCCTTTACCGTTCTGCTCAATCAGGGCAACAAGGAACGGGAAACTGTCCTTTTGATTTTGCAGGAGCAGTGGAAAAAACTCGGTATCGACATGAAAATCCGTACCGTGGAATGGGCGACATTTATTAATGAATTTGTGCTGAAAGGGCGCTACGATGCCGTCATACTGGCATGGAACATTTTGGAAGACCCTGATATTTATGATGTTTGGCATTCTTCGGCCATTCGGCAGAACGGGTTGAATTTTGTAGGGTTCCGCAATGCCGAACTGGACGGGCTGCTGGAAAAGGGCCGCTCAACGGCAGACAGAACGGAGCGCAAAGCATACTATGACCGCATGCAGGAAATCCTGCATGAAGAACAGCCTTATTTGTTTTTGTACGTGCCCTATGCCCTGCCCATGGTGCAGAAGCGTTTTCAGGGCATTGAGCCTGCCGTTTCGGGAATAACCCACAATATGGAAAAGTGGTGGCTGCCAAAAATGTGGCAGTAGGCATTTTGTGCGGCATTAAATGAGACAGGGACATGCGCAGTTTTTTTTGACAAAATTTGATTTCTGCTTTAATATGAATGTATGCAATCAGAAAAGGACAAAAATATGGCAGAACTGCAAGATGTAAAAATTGATGAGCAAAAACAGGATGTTTCTGATGTTTCTGATGTTTCCGTTCAGAGTGCGGAGAATACTGCAGAAGCCGAACGTGCAGGTCAGGACAGGGAAAAGCTTATCAGTGAGAAAAAAGCCGAGGAACAGCGTGAGCTGTCCATTCCCGTTGCCCTGAAAAAGGAAGAAAATACCAATCAAATCGTGCCGGTGGAAGAAATTATTCAAATTGCTTTGAAGTTCAATCCTCATGTGGATACGAAAAAAAAAAAAAAAGCCTATGATTTTGCTTCCGTTGCCCATGCCGGACAGCTCAGAATGTCCGGTGAGCCATATTTTATTCATCCTTCAGCCGTGGCAAAAGGCATTGCCGAAATGGGCTTTGACGAACATACCATTGCGGCGGGACTTCTGCATGACACGGTGGAAGACACCAATGCTTCCATAGAAGAATTGGACGAAGAATTCGGCGAACAGGTGGCGGACATTGTGGACGGCGTAACCAAAATCAGCCTTATGACCTTTGATACCAAGGAAGAGGCGCAGGCGGAAAATATCCGCAAAATGATTTTGGCCATGAGCCATGATATCCGCGTGCCCATAGTCAAGCTTGCGGACAGAACCCACAATATGCGCACCCTGCAGTTCCAAAAGCCTCATAAAAAGATTTCCATTTCTCAGGAAACCATGGATATTTATGCGCCGCTTGCCAACCGTCTCGGTCTGCATAAAATCAAGCAGGAGCTTGAGGATTTGAGTTTCCGCTATCTTCAGCCCGATAAATATGCATATATTTCCAACTGGCTGGAAACCAACCAAGTGGTTGAACGTCAGATTATCAGCAAGGTCATCACCAAAATTGAGCAGATCATGTCCGAAAACGGCATTGAGGGCCGCGTGTTCGGGCGCATCAAGCAGGTCTACAGCATTTATATGAAAATGCAGGCGCAGGGCACAAGCCTTGATGAAATGCACGATATCATTGCATTCCGTGTCATTGTGAAAGAGTTGCGTGACTGTTATGCCGTGCTCGGTCTTGTGCATGCTTTGTGGCGTCCCGTTTCAGGCCGTTTCAAAGATTATATTTCCCTGCCGAAAGCCAACGGTTACCAAAGCCTGCACAGTACCGTGATAGGGCCTGAAGGTGAGCGCATAGAAATTCAAATCCGTACCGAAGAAATGAATGAATTTGCGGAACACGGGGTGGCATCGCACTGGCTGTATAAGGAAAAAAATAAAAATCATGCGATTAAGGCAGGGGATATGCCCCAGCTTCAGTGGATCCGCGATATTTTGGAACGTCAGCGCGATGAGGCGGATTCCCGTGAATTTATGCAGGCTTTGCGCCTTGATTTGTTCAATGACGAAATTTATGTGTTTACCCCCAAAGGTTTGGTAAAGCAGCTGCCGGACGGCGCAACCCCTCTTGACTTTGCCTTTTTAATCCATACCGATGTCGGTTTTCACTGCGTGGGAGCAAAGATAAACGGCCGTCTTGTGCCTTTGTCCACCAAGCTGAAAAGCGGTGATACCGTTGAAATTATTACTGACAAAAACCGTTATCCCAGCCGTGACTGGCTGAAGCTTGTAAAAACGTCCAAGGCCCGTTCCAAAATCCAAAATTATCTGCGCACGGAAGAGCGCACCAAGGCCATTGCTCTCGGCCGCGATATGCTGGAAAAAGAAGGCCGCAAAATGGGCATAAATGTTGTCCGTGCGGTCAAAGACGGAACCATAAGCGATCTTATTTCCGAGTTTTCCGCTTCCAGTGTGGATGATTTGTTTGCCAGTGTGGGTTATGCCAAGTTTACGCCCAAAAAGGTTCTGACCAAGCTGCAGACCCTCATTGACCCCAAAAATACCGAAGTGCTGCAGCCTGAACAGCAGACCAAGCCTTCCACGGCGGACAATAAAGATCATACGGGCGGCATTGTGGTTAAAGGCATTGATGATACCTTGGTGCATTTTGCAAAATGCTGCAAGCCTGTTCCCGGGGATCAGGTTGTCGGTTTTATCAGCCGCGGCCGCGGTGTTATCGTGCATTTGTCCAATTGCCCGCACTTGCTTGATTTGGAGCCTGAGCGGCTTATTTCCGTTTCTTGGCAGAATGCCGAAACCAGACCGTTTCCTGCAACGATTAAAGTTACCGCGAAAAACGAAAAAGGTCTTTTGGCTGCCATTGCCGCGGAAATTGCCAATTCCGACGTCAATATTGAAGGGCTTATTCTTACCAGTACCATTGACGGCAAATCCGAAGTTGATTTTACCGTTGAAGTAACGGATGCGGTGCATTTGTACCAGCTTATGGACAATATCAGAAAGCTGCCCAATATTTATCAGGTTGTCCGCGGTGTGAGCGATTACGCATAGGAGCAGATATGTTTTTTGACAGATTGGAACATGTGGGAAATTACGGAAAAGGAGCAAAATGGCGTGAGGTTATTTTGCAGTTCATCAAAGAATATTCCCTTGTTTTGGATAAGGAAGAAGGGTCGTATCCGCTTTGTCACGGTGCGTTTTACAATGTGATGTCCGCCGAACTGAAAAGCGACAATGCTTATGAATATCATAAAAAATATATAGACGTGCACTGCACTGTCAGCGGAACGGAAAAAATCGACGGAGCTTTTTTTTCGCTGTTCCTTGGCAGCGGCAATTATTCTGAGGAAAAAGATGCGGGATTTTTTCACGGAATTCCTGAAAAGGACTGTACCTTTTATGTTGAACCCGGAAACTGTGCGGTATTTTTTCCTTATGAGGCGCATAAAACCCTTTTGCTTGACGACAGGGGGGATGCGGCAAAAAGGATAAAGAAGGCCGTGATTAAAATTCCTGCCCAGCTGTGGGAAAAAGCTTGATTATTTTTTTATTTTTTTATACACACGGCTGTGGAAGTGTTTTGTCACCGGTGTGGCACGCAGTCTTCAAAACTGTTGTCAGGCAGAAATGTCTGAGGTAGGTTCGACTCCTATGCACTTCCGCCAAATTTTTGCAGTAAAAAAGGCTTCATGCGAAGCCTTTTTTTGTTAATATTTTTTCGGGTTATCGGTAAAAATTATGTCCCTGCGCATTGGCGTAACGCTTGCTTGCCGAACGCTGGCTGCGGGTTTGGAGAAGATTCTGACGGATTTGTTCTTTGAGTTTTACGCCTTCTTCATAAATTATCTGATGATACCCTTGGAGGGCAAGCAATTTCATCTTGCAGTCTTCTGAATTGAGCTCGTCCTGCGTAAAATGCAGCTGATCAAGCAAGGCAACACGTTCTTCAAAAAACGATATTGCTCCGTCCACATCGCCTTTCTGCATTGCTTCCAGTTCAAACTGGGCAATAATAAGCATTCTGTCCAGCAGTGTTAAGCTTGACATAGGAACCTGTCTTGCCGCTTATTGTGAAATGCCGTTTACTTCTGTTTGGAAGTAGAAACGGAGGGAGGTCAGGTAGTTGTCCCACTCTGCGCAAAGGGGTGAAATTTCAAATTCAAGCAGGTCGGCAACCAAAATCCAGTCTTCGTTTTCCATTGCTTCGGTAATTTCCAGAAGGAGCTGTTTGTATTTTTCTGAAAGTTCCGTATATTCAGGAGTTTTCGGTGCATTGAAATCTTGTTGGAAGCAGGAAATCATGGTCATGAAATTACGGATTACATCTGTCATGTTGGATATGGTGGTCAGAGCATCCATGTCGTCGCCGCGGCGAAGGGATTCGGAAGCCTGTACGGATGCAAGCTTTACGGAAGCCGTTACTTTGAAAAGTTCTTCCACTATCTGAGAAGCCATTTCCGTAAAGCTGATGGCAGTGATTTCAACTTTTTTGATTTCGTCCGGTTCAATGTCTTCTGCCTGATGCGGATACAGTTCGTCAAAAAGTTCGTCATTTAAATGAACGGCGGTAATGATTTGATGAGCATTGTTGCAGCTTTCGTTGGTGGCTAAGAGAAGTTCTTCCAAGTTGGCGAATTGATTGATTTCAAATGCGCTTTTTTGACCATTAATGTAAATCATTTTTCCCTCCAAGGTCATGAATGCGATTTTATGGCAAAATTTGCCGTATTTGTTTTTGGAAATAACAAATGCAAAAAATATGCCATATCTCAGTTCAGTTTTTGGGGGAAAGAAACTCGGCAAAGACGGACAATTCTTCTTTTAATGTGTCAAAAAAATGGATAATGCTTTCCATGTCTTGCGCATTATCCTGCAAAAGCTGTTCAAAAAGCAAAGAAAGCGGAATGAAAAATTTTGTTTGCCGCAGGAATTCGCTCAATCTTCTGGTGGAAACAAGGAATTTTTCCTGAGTTTTCAGGGAAGGCATTTTTTGCAGCAAAACTGCCTGTTCGCGTACAAGCAAAAGATAGGTCTGCAGTTTTTCCATTTCACTCAATACGGGTGAAGGCAGGGCGGCGACTGTTAAGTTTGAGGGATATTTTTCCTGCTGTCCTGTTTGGATTTTAAACAAAAGGTTTTTGTAAAAGAGCCGCTGGCATTGCATCCAGACTGTCCGCAGACTGCTGTCATTGTGAAGGGGCTTGTAATTGATAAAGCCGTCTTCCTGAAAACAGCCCTGCCAAATTCTGGCAGTACCTTCCTTGCAGGGCGATATTTTTTCGCCGAGGCGTATGCACAGCGCTTCAAAAACTGTTTGGGCACTAATGCTTTTTTGACAGATATGGCTGTTCGGACAGGGCGTGTTGAAATTGCAGGGGTGGCAGGCAAGCTGCGGTTCAAGGCAGATTTGGTCTGCGCCGTAAGGGCCTGTATCCCACACCTGAGCAGTGGCGAGGTAAATTCCCACAACCGGAACGCCAAGTCCCGTTGCCAGATGCAGTGTTCCCGTGTCGTTGCTGACAAGTGCGGTTAGATTGCACAGCATGGCGCCGAGTTCCTGCAGACTGCTTTTTCCGATATAATTGAAATGGGGGACAGTTGTCAGTTCGGAAAAATTTTCCCCTAACGGAATTTCTTCTTTGCTGCCGAGAAG
>CALUWZ010000028.1 GCA_944324625.1 uncultured Mailhella sp.
AAGAAAACAAAAGGAAAATGTCATGAAAAAATTGCTTATTCTTTCTGCTCTCTGCCTGCTTGTGTCAGGCTGTGTCATGCATACGGGCACTGTCAGCACCGTAAGCGCCTACGGCAGACACGGCGTATACGGAACGGCGGTTTCAACGGGAAGCACGTTTTTTCCCAGCGGACGCGATATCTGCTATCAGTTCAGCGATTACGGCTATACGCCTCTGCCCCTCTCCGCCTATCCCACGGGCACTGTCATTATCGTAAACGGCCCGAGACATCAGCCGACTTTTCAGCGTCCTGTTCCGCATTTTATATACCGTCCCCACTTCAGGCCCTACAGATACCATCACCGTCCCTTTCATCGGCGCTGACCTTTGCGCCAATGTCAATCACGGCACTGAATTTTAAAACAGCTGTGCGGAATCTGATTGAAAATCACCGCGAAAATAGCGGCAGGAATTTGGAATATCGAAAAAAAGCAGGCATAACGCCTGCTTTTTTTTATTTCAAAGTCTCTTTCACAGCCTGTTCCTTCAGCTTTTTCTCCGTAAACATATCATAGGCTGTCTGATAATAGGCAATTGTTTTGTCAATAAATGCCTTCTCTTTTTCTTCTGAAGAGTTGTCCTTGCGATAAGATGTCAGCATGGCATTTTTTTCAGGGTCAAGCACCGCCAAATAATCCTCATTGACAAAACCGAGCAGCTGATATGTTGAAACCCATGCCCTGCCTTCAGCAAGTGCAAAAACATTTTGACCGAAAAACGGCGATTCATATTCAAAACCGACAATATCAAGCAAAGTCGGGGCAATGTCTATCTGGCTGCACAGCTTGTCCACCTGCTTCGGAGCAATGTATTTCGGGGAATACATCATGCTGACAATTCCGTAAGCCCCTGCAGGAACTTCGGTTTTTCCAGCAATGGATGAAGGATGATCGCCTGCAATGACAAAAACGGTATTGTCAAACCACGGTTTTGTTTTAGCCTCGGCAATAAAGCGCTCAAAGGCATAATCCGTATAGCGCACGGCACCGGCACGGTTTCCCTGCTCCATATCAACGGTATTTTCAGGGAATGTAAAAGGCCTGTGATTGGACGTTGTAAGAATCACCTGCAAAAACGGCGTATTTTGTGCAAAATGTTCATCTGCCATACGCAGGCTTTCGGCAAAGGAATCACCGTCGCACTGCCCCCACGCATTGGAAAAAGTCTGATTTTCGGAAGCAAAGGAGAGCTTGTCATGCACCCTGAATCCCAGCCCTTCGAAGAAATCATTCATATTGTCAAAAAATCCTATGCCGCCGTATATGAAATCAAGGTTATACCCCCTGTCTTTAAACGGTGTGGCAAGGCTGTATAAATCATGGTTATCGGGACGGCGCACAATGGAATTGCCGGGAGTAGGCGGAATACTCAGCATAATGGCCTCAAGTCCCCGTACCGTACGTGTACCCGTAGAACGCATTTGGGTAAAATTCAGGCTCTCTTTTTCCAAGGAAGTCAGAAAAGGCAGATATTCACGATATTTTCCGTAGCCAAGGCTTTCGACAATCACAATGACAACATTGGGCTTTTCTCCGTTTTCCTTGCCGTAAACCTTGCGCACAACGGAATTTTTCGGCATGACGGCAAGCTGCTGCGGAACCAGATCCTCCTGCACCAGCCTGAAAGCATAATCCGTATCAATGGTACGGTAAAAGCGGCGATAATCAAGCTGATTGTGCAGATATGCCGAAAAAAGCTCATATACGCCGTTTTTTGCATATTCGTTCCAAAACCTGTTTTCGCTGGAATCAATGGGATTGAAGACAAAATAAGAGCCTGCCGCCAAAAGGAAGCAGCAGACAATCTGTCCCAAACGTCTGAAAAATTTAGTGCAGACCTTGGCTGCGGCCAGACGTTTTTTCAAAAAGCCCCAAGCAAGCGCCGTTACGGCAAAAGCAAGCACAAACACAGCCAAAAACAGCCAAAACAGCGGATACGATTCCACAATATTATGTATTACTTCATTGGTATAAATAAGATAATCCACTGCAATGAAATTAAAACGGGAATTAAATTCCTCCCAGAAAAAATATTCTGAAAAAGCCCCGAAGATGAGCAAAGAACTGTACAGATAAAGAAAAATCACCGTATAAACTTTGCCTGCGGCTGATTTCAAAAATTTGTCGCCGGGCAGAAAAACAAACAAAAACGGCAAAATCAAAACAAAAAACAAAGCAAAAAAATCATTGACCGTTCCAAGCGCAAGCTGCGGCAGCATACCGAAAGAAAACGGCAGTGAAGACGGGAAAAACACATGCAGGCTCAAACGGAACAATACATTGACGGCAAAGAAAATTCCCGCCAGCACCATGAGCAGAACATACCTGTAACGAAACATAGAATACGCAGAAAGAGAATTATGAGGGGTTAATTTCATTTCTACTCCTTAAAAAAACAAAAATTTAGAAAGCTGTCATCACAAACACGGCTGATAAAATGCAATTATATTTCCATAATGGGAGGGCAATTGCCAAGGAACAGCAAATTACGGTATTTTTCCACAACATAGACTATGAGCAAATTAATAATCCATGCCGCGCAGATGGTGGCAAGCGTATCCGACAGAAAATGCTCACCCCGCACAATCTGATATCCGCCCATCAGACTTCCGACAGCAAAACCGAGAAACAGGCCGAACCAGCGCAGACGCGGATACGGCAAAGCAAAAAAGAACATTAATAAGGCAAATCCTCCCGAACAGTGACCGCCCGGAAAGCAGTAACCGCGTTCTTCCTGTGCCCTTTCTCCTTCCAAAATTTCAAAAATTCTGTGCTGTTCGTATGTTCCGTTAAATTCAACTATCTGATTGGGACAATAAATATTGGTCGCTTTTTTGCCCGCACCGACAGCAAGCGGAACAAAAAGCAGGCTGAGCAGCAAAAGTACGCAGCATTTTCGCCAAATAAAAAATTTTTCATATTTAAAGGACAAAAGCAAAACAAAGCCGCATACGCCGGCAAAAATGGAAATGCCTTTTTTGGCACCGCCGTACCAAAGCCAGCGGGTCTGCTGAAATTCTTCTGCGGTCAGCCACCACATCTTTGTTTCGGCATTATACCAAAGCCGTTGAAAAGCAAAATCAAGGTCAGTCCACGTTTGCCCCGCACAAATCAAAAACAGCAGCAAAAAAGCCACAAAAAACTGTATCAGCCAAGATCTTTTGGAAAGAAAAGCATGTTTCATTTCACACCGCAATAAATTAAATAGTTCAATAAAATCTGCATAAATCCACAAACAAGCCGAGCCGTCGGCATATTTTCCGACAGGAGAGAAAACTGCTACACTTCGGGATAAACGATATTTCTTCCCCGGGATTTTGCCTTATACAAATTATCATCCGCTTTCTGCAATAAATCCGCAACGGTTTCTTCGTTTTGATACATCCCGATGCCTATGCTTACGGTAATTGGTTTATGGTCCGGAGCAAAAAGATTCTTTTCCACCAGCATGCGTATGCGTTCGGCAATCTTATACACATATTCGTCCTTGGCATCGTTCAGAATAATAAGAAACTCCTCTCCGCCGTAACGAATAATCACATCTCTGCCGCGCAGGGTTTTCTGCAGAAGCATGACAAAAACCTGCAGAACCTGATCCCCTATCAGATGACCGTAAGTATCATTGACTTGCTTAAAATGATCTATATCAAGCATTAATAAGGAAAAGCCGTGGCCGTTTTTCTTTGCCTCGCTGAATGCCTTATCCAAAAAAACATCCATAACGCTTCTGTTGTACGCGCCTGTCAGCGGATCAAGGGAAGACTGCTTTATCATATCCTGATTCTGCAGTTCCAAACCCTCCACTTTTTGACTGAGCTGATACAGCATTTTCTGGAACATGGTAATGTCATAATACAGGCACAAAACACCCGCTTTTTTATTTTCTGTTTCAAACCCGCCGAGCCAATACACGTAATTTCTTTTCCGCTCGTCTTTGCTGAAACAAAAATCTTTTTGCACTGTTGTTTTATTTTTTATGGCATACAGATTTTCTTTCTGGATAATTTCCTTTTCCTGCTCCGTGAAAAAAGGCAGTTCCGTCACATCCGTGCCGATAACATCCACTTTTGCAGTATTAATGACGGCATCATATTCTTTATTGATATACAAAAACTTGGCATCCTTATCTTTGATGACCATGGGAATAGGCAAAGCATTAAAAGCACTTTTATAATACTGCAGTGCCTCATTCTGTTCAGCAAAACGCTTCTGCCACTGCGTACACTGCTGCTTCACGGACTGCAGCAAATCCTGTTCCTGCCCTGAAAGTTCTGCCCACAGCGCAGGTTCTGCTTCCGCATCAAAAAGAGAATTCAGCCACTTGATTGCTGTATCTGAAATGTTCATAGCCATACTCTTACCTTGTTATAAGAAATTCCGCAAAAGACCTCAGATCGGGGGCAACAAAGCATTTGGTCTGACCCTGCACCGCTCCCAGCAGATCGGCGGAAAATTCCCGTATTCCCGAATCACACGGCAGGCCGTATTCCTCGGCGGTTTTCTGTCCCTTTCCCGTCAGCACGAGGCAGGAATAGCGGAAACCTGCCGAAATGCCGAATAACACATCTTCCTTTTTATCTCCTGCCATGGCACAATCCTGCGAATTGATGCCGTATTTTTCAGACAGCTGTTTCCACATGCCTGCCAAAGGCTTGCGGCAGGCACAATTTTCTTCAGGCGCATGGGGACAATATGCATAATCAAGCAAAGCAGCTCCCTGCTCCGCCAAAAGCTCCGCCAGCCTGTCCTGACAGGCAAACAGGTCTTTTTCGGTAAAATAGCCCCTGCCGATGCCTGACTGATTGGTAACAACCAAAGTCTTTGCCCCGTTATCCTGCAACAGCTTAAGCGCCTCTGCCGCATGCGGAATAAGCTCCACTTTGTCGGGATCGCTCAGATAATGCTTGTCCGCAATAAGCGTTCCGTCCCTGTCCGCAAAAAGAAATCGTATCACTTGCCAGTCCTCTTCGGCCTATCTTTTTTTTTCATATTTTTCATGCTGCTTTTGCAAAAGCGGCGCGGCATGCGGCCTATTTGTCCTGCAAAGGCCTGCGGCGCATACGCCGTTCTTCCACCAAAAATTTTCCCGTAACGGAATTCGGGTCTGCCATAATGGCTTCAGGGCTTCCCTCGGAAATAACGGTTCCGCCGTTTTCTCCGCCGCCGGGGCCGATATCAATAACATAATCGGACGCCAAAATAACATCTGTGTTATGCTCAATAACCACAACCGTTGCTCCCCGCTCCACAAGCTGATGCAGAACAGTCACCAGCTTGCCTACTTCGTGCATGTGCAGTCCCGTGGTAGGCTCGTCCAAAATATACAGCGTGCCCGGCAAAGAACGCTTGCCGAGCTCACGGGAAATTTTAATGCGCTGCGCTTCACCGCCCGAAAGGGTTGTGGCAGGCTGTCCCAGACGGATATAATCAAGCCCCACGCTTTCAAGCATGGCCAGCCTGCGCTCCAAAGCAGGATAATTTTCAAAAAAGCGGCGGGCCTCACTGACGGTCATATCCAAAACTTCGGCAATATTTTTATCCTTATAGCGGACTTCCAAAGTTTCCCGATTAAAGCGCTGCCCTTTGCAGACGTCGCACTGAACAAAAATATCCGGCAGAAAATGCATTTCCACGCGGATTTGGCCGTCCCCTTTGCAGGTTTCGCAGCGGCCGCCCGCCACGTTAAAGCTGAAACGTCCAGCCTTATAGCCGCGGCGCTTGGCATCTTGGGTCATGGAAAAAATATTGCGTATTTCGTCAAATATTTTGGTATAAGTGGCAGGATTGGAGCGGGGCGTTCTGCCTATGGGGCTTTGGTCAATGGAAACAATCCGCTCAACTTTGTCCAGATTCAAAATTTCCCGCACCTGTCCCGGCTGATCGACTTTAATTCCGCAGTGCATGGCCACATGCTTATATAACGTATCAATAACCAAAGAACTTTTTCCGGAACCTGAAACGCCCGTCACGCAGGTCAGAAGACCGAAGGGTATGGCGCAGTCAATATTCTTGATATTATTGGTAGTTACGCCTTTCAGGGTTAAAAATTCCTTGGGCTCGCGCCGTTCGTCGGGCAGGGGCACTTTCATGTCACCGCGCAGGTATTTGGCTGTCAAAGACCGGGAATTCTCAAAAAGTTCCCGCACACTGCCTGAAAAAACCAATTCCCCGCCCTGTGCGCCAGATCCCGGGCCAAGCTCCAAAACGGTATCCGCTTCCCGAATGGTAGCTTCGTCATGCTCCACAACCAAAACGGTATTTCCCCGTTCCTGCAGGCTGCGCAGGGTTCTGATAAGGCGTTCGTTGTCCCGCGGATGCAGGCCTATGGACGGCTCGTCAAGCACATAGGTCACGCCCACAAGCCCCGAACCGAGCTGAGAGGCAAGACGTATGCGCTGGGATTCTCCGCCTGAAAGCGTGATCATGGAACGGGAAAGGGAAAGATAGTCAAGCCCGACATTTATCATGAAAGAAAGACGGTGGGTCAGTTCTTTTAAAAGAGGTTCGGCAATCACGGCATGCCTGCCGGTAAATTCCAGCCTGTTCAGCCATGCCAGAGCTTTGGCAATGGACAGGGAGCAAAATTCATGAATATTATATTCTTCGGCAGGATTTTTCAGATGATGCCCGCCCACTTTCACGCAGAGCGATTCGGCGCGCAGACGCGCACCCCTGCACTGCGGACAGTCCACGGCATAGCTGTATTTGGAAAGAATATCGCCCCAAGCGTCATTGTGCTGCATAAAACGTTCAAGAAGATACATGACGCCCGGCCAATGGGTATTGCTGAGCATTTCCGTTCCGCCGTCACGGTTTAGGCTGGTGCCGCCCATAAAATTGCGGCGCAGGCTTCCCGTTCTGTTCACGCCGCCCGCTTCGCCGTGAAAAAGCGCTTTTTTGGCTTCTTCCGAAAAATCTTTCAGCGGCGTATCAAGAGCAAAGCCGTGACGTTTGCCGAGTTCCGCAAGTGGTTTTTCAATCTGCAGCCACGTATGCCTGCCCGAAAACGGCGCAAGCGCACCCTCTGCCAAAGAAAGGCTTTCATCAGGGGCAATGAGGCCTGCGTCAAACGTTGCCACGGTTCCTATGCCTGCACACTGCGGACAGGCCCCCTGAGGGCTGTTGAAGGAAAATAGCTGGGGAGAAGGCACGGGCATGGAAGTATGGCATTTGGGACACACGCTGTCCGTGGAATGAATAACGTCTTCCATTCCTTCGCAGGAAACAATAATGCGGCCTTCCCCGTATTTGAGGGCAAGTTCCACGGAATCCGCCAAACGGGTGCGCATATCCTCTTTTATGACAAGCCTGTCCACCACCAGATCAATGGTATGCTTTTTGTTTTTGTCAAGCTCGGGCACTTCGTCAAGAGTATAAATTTTCTTTTCCCCGCCGAGCGTTGCCACACGCACGCGGACAAAGCCTTCGGCCTTCAGTTTTTTAAACCTGTCCTGATGCGTGCCTTTCTGCATTTCCACAAGAGGTGCAAGCAAAATAAGCCGCGAGCCTTGGGGAAGATCCATTATGTCGGCAATGATTTCGTCCGCGGCACGGGCTTCAATGGGTGTTCCGCATTTTACGCAGTACATATTGCCGAGGCGGGCAAAAAACACACGCAGAAAATCATATATTTCCGTGACCGTTCCCACCGTGGAACGGGGATTTCGGCCTGTTGTCTGCTGTTCAAGGCTTATGGCAGGCGAAAGTCCTTCGATTTTATCCACAAGCGGTTTGTCCATTTTGGGCAGAAACTGTCTGGCATAGGCAGAAAGCGATTCCACATAGCGGCGCTGCCCCTCGGCATAAACAATATCAAAAGCCAGCGTGGACTTGCCCGACCCCGAAGGGCCGCACACAACCACCAATTCATTGCGGGGAATTCTGACATTAATATTTTTTAAATTATGCTGTTTTGCTCCTTCCACAACAATGGCGCCGTGCTTTTCCTGCACGCTTCCGCCGCGGCCTGAGGAAGAAGATTGTATATCTGACATGGCTGTTCCTTTTACTTTAATTCTTTTTATCAATAACCATTTTCATTAACTTTATCAAGCACAAATACATAACCCAAAAAAAAAGCCCTTTATCCAGGCAATAAAGGGCTAAAAAAAGGAGGCAGTTTACTTAAGGAGAGTTTATATGAACGGTGTTTTTTAAGGGGTTCCGTATTCCCCTTGCTTTGGCAGCTATTGCAACGCATGAAATTATTTCTTCCATACGATATGCCCTATATATAGCAAAGTCCGTGCCAAAACTTGTTTTTATATGATTATCCTTTTAATTCAATATATTATACACACATTTATCTGACTGCCTTTTCCTCTTGGCAAACAGACGTTAACCTTTTATACAGTCTTTTAATTTTTTTGTATAAAAATTATACAGACAGCAAAGCAAAAAAAAGACCTGCCCGAAAGCAGGTCCTTTAAGCAATGAGGTAAGGAAAATTTATTTCACTTCTCTTTCATATTCATCCAAAGCCTTGCTTACAAACTTGCCGAGGGCAAACAAGGCAATAATGTTCGGAAGAGCCATAATGCCGTTAAACATGTCGGCAAGGTTCCAAACAAGATCAACCTTGAGAACTGAACCGAGCACAAGGAAAACAATAATGATGACTTTATACGGCTTTACGGCCTTGGTGCCGAAAAGGAATTTAATATTCTGTTCGCCGAAGAAAGCCCAGCCCAAAATTGTGGAACCTGCAAAGAAGAACAGACAAATGGCAACAAAGGTGCTTCCGAGAGAACCGAAACCGATGGTAAACGCTTTCTGCGTCAGGGCAATGCCTTGAGGAACGGCATTGGGATCTGTGCCGAGAGCGCCGGTCATGATGATGACAAATGCCGTCATATTAAGCACGACAAAGGTATCAAAAAATACGCCGATAATGGCGACAAGACCTTGCTGGGCAGGATATTTTACCTTGGCAATGGCGTGCGCATGCGGAGTTGAACCCATACCGGCTTCGTTGGAGAAAAGACCGCGGGCAACACCGTAACGCATGGCTTCTTTAATGCTTGCGCCGATAACGCCGCCTGTAGCGGCAACCGGGTCAAAAGCACCCCAAAAAATCATTTTCAGCGCAGGAATAAAGTTGTCAATATGGGTAATAATAACAATCAGCGCACCGATAACATACAGAACCGCCATGAGCGGAACCATTTTTTCCGTGGTATAGGCAAGACGGGAAACACCGCCGAGGAATATAAAGCCGGTAAAAGCGGCAACGGCAAGACCGACGGCAAGAGGAGGAATACCGAATGCCGTATAGAATGAATCGGCAATGGAGTTGGCCTGAACCATGTTGCCGATAAAGCCGAGAGCCAAAATAATGGTTACGGCAAAGAATACGGCAAGGCCTTTGCTTCCGAGACCTTTGGAAATATAATAAGCAGGACCGCCCACAGTATGACCTGAGTCGTCTTTGGTTTTATACAATTGGGCAAGAACGGCTTCGACAAAAATGGTTGCCATGCCGAAAAAGGCTGCAATCCACATCCAGAAAATGGCACCGGGACCACCGCATGCAATAGCTGTTGCCGCACCTGCAAGGTTCCCTGTCCCAACCTGCGCAGCAACAGCCGTGGTTAAGGACTGGAAGGAACTCATCCCGTCCTTGCCGGCCTTTTCACCCTGCAAAGACATGTCGCCAAAACCGTAACGGGCAGCACGCATAAAGCGTCTGATCTGCACGAATTTGAGTTTTAACGTAAAATAAATACCGGCACCAACTAAAATAGGAATCAAGCAAAAAGGTCCCCACAGGATACCGTTAATGTTTGAAACCAAGGCATTAAGTTGATCCATAATCTGGTCCATCTGAAACCTCTCAAAATTAATTGTTAAACACGAAGCCTCTGCCGTTTTTTACATTTTTGTAAAAATTGAATATTAAGTCATATTTTGTTTTTAATCAAGTTTAATCTTGCATATTTAAAAATTTTCTTGAAAAATTCTTTGTCAAAACCCAAATAATTATTTTTTGGCCAAAAGAGTGAAAATAGAAAAAAAAGAAAAATTTTTATATTACAATATTGTTAATTTATATGCTGCTTCCTGCTGACACTGCCTGAGCGCAGCGGCAAAACGTCTGCGCAGGCCGGTTTTCAAAAAAACTGCTCCTGCTGCCCCAAAGGAAAAAGAATAAAACAGCCCTAAAAATTCCCATAAAAAAAAGCCGACCTGCGTCGGCTTTCTGAAAAGACAATCTGTATAAAAATCTTACAATACGCTGGATATGCGGGAAATCTTATGGGACTGCAGCGCAAAGCCCGCATCCATAAGCCTGCGCAGTTCCCGCGCCCGTATGTCGTTGGAACCTGCCCCCAAAATAACGGCAACAAGCCTTGTGCCGCCCCGTCTCGCCGTACTTACGATATTATAGCCGGAGGCAATGGTCCAGCCTGTTTTCAGTCCGTCTGCCCCTTTGTATTTTCCGAGCAGAGGATTGTTGTTTTTCAGGCTGTAGCGGCGGTAGGAATATTTTTTGGTATTGTGATACACAAGACTTTCCGGATGTATCATAATATAATTTCTGCTTAAAGCCAGCATATCGCTTGCCGTGGTATACTGCCCCTTGGCAGGCAGGCCGTTGCAGGTTTTAAACACGGTATTTTTCATTTTCAGCTTTTTCGCTTTTTTATTCATAAGCGCCACAAATCTGCTTTCTGAACCTGCCATGTGCTCGGCCACGGCCACACAGGCATCATTGCCGCTGGCAACGGCCATGCCGTACAAAAGCTGTTTCACGGTCACCACGTCCCCCTGCCGCAAATGCATGGAAGAACCGCCCGTGCGCGCCGCCCTCCTGCTGACCCTTACCTTGGTGTCAAGACTGATTTTTTTGGCTTTTATGGCATCGAAAACCAAATACATGGTCATGATTTTTGTTAAAGACGCAGGCGGTATGCGCTTATTTTCGTTTTGCCTGTATATCACCTGCACGGCGTCCAAATCCATTAAAATGGCTCCGCGCACGTTGAGTTTTGCGGCATGAGCGGCAGGACTTGCCAACGAGCCTGCAAAAAACGTCAAAACACATAAAAAAACACAAATAAAACGAAAGATTTTCATAAGACAAATTGCGGTTAAAAACGCTTGGTTAAAAGCGCTGTTTGCGCTTTGATGAAGAAGGAATGTTCAAAGCCGTTCTGTATTTTGCAACTGTTCGGCGGGCAATGTCAACCCCGATTTCCTGCTTCAGAAGCTCGCAGAGCTTTTCGTCGGCCAAAGGATTTTTGGGGTCTTCCTTGCCGATCATCTTTTTAATCAGGGCTTTTACGCTTTCGGAGCCCACGGCGTCGCCGTCGTCGGAACTCAGCGCGCTGTTGAAGAAAAATTTCAGTTCAAAAACCCCGTGGGGCGTGGAAACATATTTATTGGTGGTAATACGGCTGACAGAAGATTCATGCATTTCAATATCTTCGGCAATATCTTTCAGAATAAGCGGCCTGAGCTTGTCCACGCCTTCTTCAAAAAACGGACGCTGGAACTTGACAATGCTTTCCATTACCTTGTACAGCGTGCGCTTTCTCTGCTCAAGGCTTTTGATAAGCCAAGATGCGGACGCAATCTTTTTGCTGCTGAAATCCTTGACCTCGGCTGAAGCATGGGCCCTGTCCAGAAAATCGTTGAGCCGAAGATTGGGAATGTCCTCGTCATTGAGCAGAATCACAAAATCGCCGTCACAGGGAAAAACATAGACGTCAGGGCTCACATACATGGGCTCGCTTTCGCCGAAGCTCGCCCCCGGCATGGGATCAAGGGACTGAATAATGTCAAGGTATTCGCCGAGCACGTCCATGTCGATATGGAATTTGCGCAGAAGCGGCTTGTATCTGTGGGTTTCAAGGTCTGTCAGATGATATTTGATCAAATCCACCAAAATGGGATCACGGTCATACTTCAGCACTTCAATCTGGGTCAGCAGACATTCCTGCGGCGTTCTTGCCGCAACGCCCACGGGATCAAGGCGCTGAACCTTGAACAGGGCTTTTTCCGCCTCTTCCAAAGAACAGCCCGCACCTTCCGCAATTTCGGAAAGTTCCGCGCGCAGATATCCGGAACTGTCCAGATTGCCGATAATGTTTTCACAGATTTCTATTTCTTTTTCCGTACAGTCGGAAAGACGCAGCTGCCACATGAGGTGGGCGTCCAAAGAACTTTTTTCCGCATAGCGCGTTTCAATGAAATTATTGTCCTCAACGGACTCGTATTCATGTACGGAAGAAGTTTTGGGAGCGGAAGAAAGCTCGCCGAGATAATCTTCCCAGTCACCGTTTTTGTTGACTTCTTCAAAAGAATAGCCTTCTTCCTGCATGTCGGCCGGACGGTTTTCGTTAAGCTCTTCAAAATTTTTGTCATTATTTATTGTTTCCGCTTCCTGCTGAACTTCCTCAAGAAAAGGGTTTTCCAGCAATTCCTGCTGGATATGTTCAACAAGCTCAAGTCTGGACATCTGCAGCAATTTAATTGCCTGCTGCAGCTGAGGAGACATAAGCAATTGCTGTGTCTGCTTTAGCTGCTGTTTAAGTTCTAAAGCCATTTCCTTCTCCAAACAATAAAAAATTTTTGTATGCATTTCTTATGCCATAAGTAATTTTTTATTGCAAGACAAAGAAGAAGAAAAAACTATTCTGCAATTAATAAAAAGTGTTATAAAAAAAATCTCTCCGCAAAAACTTTTATGCCTTGCTATCACGGCAAAATTATTGCATAATATCCGAAACGCAGTCTATGCTTTTCTTCGGGGGTATTTATGGACATAAATCAGATAAAAATGCAGCTTGCCACAGCAAAAGCCAATGCCAAAAAAGGCGACATTGCAGGCTCCCTGAAACGCTTTATTTATGCGCTGCACGCCCTCGTGCAGGGAGGTTCCGCCATTCCCACCGATCTGAAAAGCCTTATCCGCGACACGGCAGGCGAATACAATTCCTTCAGCAAATTGAAAGAAGAACTCGGCATATCCTTCGCCTATACTCCGGGCGAAGAAAAAAAACTGCTCATAACCTGCATGAAGGCCTATGAACACCTGACCAAGGACGACACGCCGAAAGAAAGCTACGAAGAAGCCCTCAAACGCAAAAAAAACATTGACACGCACCTTATCGCCGCCAAGGATTTTCTCAGCAGAGGCTTTTTGGAACAAGCGGACCAAGAAATTGACAAAGCCCTTGAATATTACAGGGACGAAGTCACGATTTTTGCTTTTATCGGCCAGCTGTATCTGGACAAAAATTACACCATGCGCGCCAAGCATTTTTTCAAAAAAGCCGTCGAAGCAGAACCCGAAAATCAGGCAGTGGCAAAAAAATACATTGAAGTCAGCAAAATGCAGCAAAAATAAGCACCCCTAAAACAACGGTACATTATGCAAAGCCTGTTCTTTATTCATGTTTCCGACCTGCATCTTGACAATTTTCCTCCCGTAAAACAGGAAAATGACGAAATAGCCGTGCGCCTGCATGAAGCCCCCTATGAGGCGCTGCAAAATCTGCTCCGCCTGTGCCAAGAACAAAAACCCCGTTTTTTGGTTTTTTCGGGAGATCTCCACGAACACGGCCTTCTGAGCCTGAAAGCCCGCTTCAGGCTGAAAAGCTTTTTCCAAGAACTCAAAAAACTGGATATTCCTTTTTATTATGCCTGCGGAAATCATGACCATTTGGGACAGAATGACATTTTTTTCCGCAAATTCGACAATGTTTGCCGTTTCGGAAACAAGTGGGAACAGTTTACCTATCCGCCGAACACGGAAAATCCCCTGTGCACAATATACGGCATAAGCCACACCACCCGTAAGGAAACCAAAAACCTGCTCAAGGAATTTTCCGCCGAAACCTGCATAAAAACTGCCCCCTTTTCCGTCGGGGTGCTGCATGCCACGGTGACCGATTCCGACAAAATCAAAAATACCGACAAGCATGTGACAGCCCTCTGCAGGGAAGCGGATTTTACGGATTTATCAAAAAAATTTCCCGAAAACTCTGCCATTGACTACTGGGCACTCGGCCATATCCACGAAGCGGAAATCATACGGGAAAAGCCCGTGCTTGCCTACGCGGGAGCCCTGCAGGCAGCACGCATGAGCGAAACAGGCCCCCACGGCGCTGTCCTTGTGCGCATTGACCCCGAAAAAACAGTTCAAACGGAATTTATCCCCCTTGCCCCCTTAGAAACGTACATTTTCACCCTCACCCTTGACGAAGAAAACGAAGACCTGAACACGGAAGAACAGTGTCTGGAATATTTGGTCTATTCCTTCAAAAAGGAATATCTGCGCCTTGCCAAAAACCCTTTGTGCCATACCAGAGTTTTTACCCTGTTTTTGGAGGGAAAACATACCCTTTTCGAAAAACTGTGCGCCGAAGAATTTCTTGCAGACCTGAAAAACAGAATTGAAAGCCAAGAAACGGACTGCAGAATTTTTGTGCGCAAAATACAGACATCCCTCCGCCCCTGCTTCAGCTTTGAAAACGCCGCCAAGCGCGACGACCTTTTGGGCGAGGTATTTCGGGTGCTTGACAAAGTGAGGGAAAATCCCGAACTTTTTGAAC
>CALUWZ010000029.1 GCA_944324625.1 uncultured Mailhella sp.
AGTATTCCAAAGTCTTGGCTATGAGCCGTTCTTCATTTTTCAGTAAATTAAATACGTCTTCCTCATTGCCCGAATTAATATCAATCTCCGCCGCTGATTTGGGCTGCGAACCGAAATCCGTGTAGAATTCTTCCAAACTGTCAGCAAAATACTGCTGTATGCGTTTGGATAAATCAAAAAACTCCACGCATTCGGAAAAACACAAAACAGACAGCCGTTCCATTTCATTATTGAGTTCGCGGACATTGCCCTTCCAGACATACCCCAAAAGCGCCCGTTTCACGGCATCGGAAAAACGGGGCATTTCCCTGCCTGCCTGCTTGCAGAAACGATCCAAAAATTTATAGGCAAGAAGCAAAATATCTTCCCCGCGTTCGCGAAGCGGCGGAATATAAATTTCCTCCACTGCCAGACGGTAATACAAATCTTCGCGGAATCTGCCTTCTTCCATGGCTTTTTCCAAATTGGCATTGGTGGCAGATATAACTTTTACGTCAACGGGAATAGTCCTGCTGCTGCCTATGCGGCAAATTTCTTTTTCTTCAAGAACCCTCAGCAGCTTTGCCTGATTGGCAAGACTCATATCGCCGAGTTCGTCAAGAAAAACGGTTCCGCCGTTGGCTTCTTCAAAATATCCCTTGCGCTGATTGACTCCGGTGGCTATGCCTTTTTCTATGCCGAACATTTCACTTTCAAACAGCGATTCGGGAATTGCGGTACAGTTTACGGCAATAAACGGGTTTTCCCTCCTCGGAGAATGAAAATGGATAAATTTTGCAAAAAGTTCCTTGCCTGTGCCGGTTTCGCCGAGCAGCATGGTATTGATGGGATTTCTGGCAATATTTTCCGCTATTTTTATGGCCTGCTGCATTTTCGGGCTTTGGCCGATAATGGAACTGCCCGAAAACGTTTCCTGCATAATCCCCATTAAATGCGTATTCTTGTGCTGCAAAGCGGCTTTTGCCCGTTCCAGCTCTTCATTTTGTTTTTTGAGTTCCTCAATCAAACGCGCATTATACAAATCCCTGCCTTCCACTTTCACCAGCATAAGCCCGAAAGCCTCTGCCAAGCGGTTTAATTCAGGGGTTGCATTGCCTTCAACCGTGTATTCAAAAAGCTTTTTGTCATCGGCGGGCTTTCCCCATGCCAAATCGTCGCAAAGCGAAATCAGAATATCCAATATCTTGTGTTCATTCATAATCAGCTCATTTATTTTCTAAAGATTGAACCCATTTTAAAACTTCAGCCACCGGCTTTATCAAGTCGGCAGGAATATAGGCATTTTCCGTTCCCTCGGCATAAAGACTGCGCGCAAGGGGCACATTGCGCATAATGGGTATGCCCTCTTCTTCCGCAACCTTTATCATGCGCTGGGCCAATAATCCTTCGCCTTTTGCCAAAATAACGGGAAGCGGCGTTTTATCCTTTTCATAATCCAAAGCAACCGCATAATGGGTCGGGTTGGTGACAAGCACCTTTGCCCTGCGTACGTTTCCCATGGAATTTTGTGCAATAAGTTCCTGATGCAGCTGCTTGCGTTTTCCTTTAATATGCGGATCGCCTTCCATTTCCTTGTATTCCCGTTTTACTTCGTCTTTGCTCATCATGTGCTGTTTGCTGTACTGCCATTTCTGAAACATGTAATCAAGAGCCGCAATCACGCAGAATGCACTGCTTGCATAAATAAGCAGGCCTTTCACAGCATCGGCAATAATAGTCCACAAACTGTGAATGGTACCGGTCTGGATTTTAAAAAATACCGTGACATATTCAGACAAAACTGCATATACGGCATAACTTATCACCCCGACTTTTATCATGTTTTTTAAAAATTCAACGGCATTTTTAACGGAAAAGACTTTTTTGAACCACTTGCTCGGATTTAAATTCTCCAGTTTAGGCATGGCCGCCTTCATGCTGAACATAAAGCCTACCTGCGCAAGATTGCCGATGAGAGCCATTCCCATAACCAAAAAAACAATGGGAAAAACAACCCAAATAAACGCATCTCCTGCTACGGCAGCAATTCTTCCCGCAGCCTGCATGAACGGCATGTGAAAACTTTCAAACGTCACATAAAACATGTACATCATGATTTCATAAATATTCTCACCCATGGCCACAAGATATGCCACAAGCGCCATGACGGTAAGCGCCGTGGAAATTTCCTGACTCTTGCAGACATCGCCCTTTTCTCTTGCCTCGCGAAGCCGCTTGGGCGTAGGCTGTTCGGTTTTATCGCTCAAAATACGCCTCCGAGTTGATTCTGCAGGGAAGAAAACGCCTGCAAAAGCAAAGGCATGAAACTTGTTACAAGAAGCCCAAAATAAAAAATAAGCAAAAACGAAGCAATGCCGCTTTTAATGGGCATGGCAAGAATATACACGTTCAACTGCGAGGCAAATCTGTTGATAAGCCCCAAGGATACGTCAGTCAAAAGGCAGGCAACAACAATAGGCCCGGAAAAAAGCAGCATAAGTTCCATAAGATAGCCCACCTGCGAAGCAAAAAGCACGGCAAGGTCAGGACGGACAAAAGTTTCTGCGGGCAAAAGCTCGCCCACCGGATAAAGCACATAACTTGCGTACAAAAACTGCAGAAAAACCAAAAACGCCCCGCCGGCAAAGAAAATATACACAATAGCCTGAAAAAAGAACGAACCGAGCGGAGAAGTCTGCTCTCCGGACAGGGGATCGGCTCCCATGGCCTGTGTCAGGCCCCTTTGGTTATCGATAAAAAAGCCGGCGGACTGAATGGCCCAAAACATAATGCCCACCAAAAGCCCTATGCACAGACCGATAATGCATTCCTTAAGCAGAAGGGCAAGAATCTGCGCATACATTAAAAAACCGCTGCCTGAAATATGCACCTGCTCCATGACAAGCGGATGCAATACCATGTACAGGGAAAAAGCCACGGCAAACTTTATGGAACCAACCAAAATCTGCGAACCCATAAACGGCAGGATTATCATAACCATTAAAATCCTCGGCATGCCGACGGTAATGGCCATAATATGATCAATAAGCTGCAAACTTTCAATGAGTTCCTGCACGGTTTGCCTCTACAACAAATAAAAACGGGTAAAAATATCCTGCGAAAACTGCAGTATCTGACCGCTGAGCCAGCCGCCCATTAAAAACAGCGTTACAATAACGGCTATGAGCTTGACACCGAACGTGAGTGTCTGTTCCTGCAGCTGAGTAATGGCCTGAATGAGACTGAGCACTATGCCCACCAAGGACGCCACCACGATAGGCGGCAAAGAGAGCATAAGCACAAGATACAAAGCCTGAGCGGCGGCATTCATAACATCCATAGCACGTCCTGTAACCCAAATTTTGCCTGTTTTTCAAAACTGCCGCGAAGAACGCTTAAAAACGGATTCTTTCAATGGGCTGAACTGAAATTTCAGGCGTTATTTCCTGATAAGCCACAACAGGAAGTTCATAAAATTCCCCTTCGATAAGACGGCGCACATAACGGCGTATATCCATGGAGGCAAGCAGAACCGGTTTCTGCTTGCTTGTTTTTACTTTTGCAAAAACAATACGCAAAGCCTGCAAAATCCGTTTTGAATTTTCAGGGTCAAGAGCCAAAAATGCTCCTGCGGAAGTTTGGCGGATGGCTTTGCGCACAATTTCTTCCACCTGAGGGTCAAGCAAAATGGCAGGCAGCATATTATGGCCTTTTGAATACATATAGCTGATTTGGCGTTTCAGGCCGCCGCGCACGTATTCCGTAAGCATAACCGTATCTTTTTCCTTGGGAGCCCATTCAATCAGAGTTTCCAGTATGGTGCGAAGGTCGCGGATGGAAACCTGTTCCTGCACAAGACGCTGAAAAATTTCCGCAATGCGCTGAACAGGCAGAAGGCGGGTTGTCTCGCGCACAAGGTCAGGACTTCTTTCTTCCATTCTGTCAAGCAGATATTTTGTTTCCTGCATGCCGAGAAAGGTTGAAGCATGACGGGCCAAAATAAGAGACAAATGATAAGCCAGAATCTGAGCGGGAGGCATGCAGGAAATGCCTGCACGCTCCAAAGACTGCTGATAGTTTTTGGAAACCCATATTGACTCTATGTTGGGCAGAAACGGCTCGCCGATTGCATAATCAATGCCGAGCATTATCAGGTTCTAGCGAGTGACGCGGACCTGAATTGTATCCTATTCAAGCATTCATCGGGACATGGGAACTTCGTTCAGGTTCAGAATATCGGAAACGCCGGCAAGTCCCTGATTGGGGCGAATGTGAATGCCGGGAAACGGCACGCCCAAATCAAAATACAAAGCCTGACGCAAAGAAATCAGTTCGTCATTCAGGCTTTCATAATCGAGTTCCTGACCGAATTCAGGAGAAATATCCAAAATAATCGGAACGGTAGGCGCAAAATTATCTCCTTGGTCAGAACTTTTGGCTTTCTTCTTCGGCTTGGAGGCTGAAGGAGTAAGGGTTTTGGAAAGTTCTTCCTGAACGTCAGGCTGCTTGGGCGCACTGCGAAGACGCTTGAGCACATAGCCGAACCCTGCCACCAAAGCCGCAAGGGTCATAAGCTGAGGCTTCGGAAAACCGGGAATGAGGGAAAAAAGAAAAATCAATCCGCCTGCCATTAAAATAGCTTTGGGCTGAGCAAAAAACTGCTCGCCCACCTGCGTTCCGATATTGTCTTCACTGTCGCCGCTTCTTGTTATCAGAATACCTGCCGAAATAGATACCAAAAGAGACGGTATCTGGGAAACAAGACCGTCGCCGATAGTCAGAATGCCGTATGTCTGCAGGGCTTCGCTGCCTGTCATGCCGTGCTGGGTGATACCGATAACAGACCCGCCCACAATATTTACCACGGCAATAATCATGCCTGCGATACTGTCGCCTTTAACAAACTTCATGGCACCGTCCATGGCACCGTACATTTGGCTTTCCAGAGAAACACGCTCGCGCCTTCTTTGTGCCTCTTCCATATCGATAACGCCGGCACGCATGTCAGCGTCAATGGACATTTGCTTGCCCGGCATGGCGTCAAGGGTAAATCTGGCGCCGACTTCCGCCACACGTTCCGCACCTTTGGCAATAACCAAAAACTGCACGATAGTCAGAATCAGGAAAACAACGGCGCCGACGACAAAATTGCCGCCAAGGGCAAATTCGCCGAACGTAAAAATAATTTCCCCCGCATCGGCCTGCAGGAGAATAAGGCGCGTAGTGGTAATGTTAAGACCCACGCGAAACAGCGTGGTAAAAAGCAGCATGGTTGGAAAAACAGAAAAATCAAGCGCAGTTTTCACATACATGCTCATCATGAGCATGAGAAAAGAAAGCACCATGTTTATGCCGATCAGCGTATCCACCACCGGCGTAGGCAGAGGAATAATCATAAGCGCAATGACAACAACGAGCAGAAACACCATATTGATGTCATTGTGTTTGGCTATGAGAGAAACGGCTTTAACGGATTTATTGAAAAAACTCATGCTCAATTCCCTTTCAGCAGCAAATACTTGTCAAGCGTATCCTTTGCCTCGTCCCTGCGGCCTTCAAGGTACAAAGCCTGTGCTTTAAGCAGATAATAACAGGCCTGCCTGCCCACAAAAACGGAACCGTCAAAAAGATTCTGCAGATATTCCAAAGCCTGCGCTCCGTTTTTCTGCATAATCGCAAGGGACGCCGTCAGGGCAAAAATACTTTTGTCATAGGGATTGTTTTCCGTCATGACAAGCAGGGATTTCAAAATCTTTTCGGCTTTTTCGTATAAACCCATGCGGTAATACAAATATCCCAGAATATGCAGAGATTTCTGTTCGTCGATGTTGAGCATTTATCCCCCGATCATAAGCCCGCAGTATGCCTGCAGGAGCGTTTTGTTTTCCTGCAGGGGAATCAGTTCTTCCTGAACAGTCTGCCGAACAAGGCTGTCCGTGCTTTCCTGCATTTTTCCTATGCATTGGTCAAGTGTCTGCGAAAAAACGGCAGGACGCAGAAGCTGCCCGTCCCCTGTGCTCGGCGAAAGGCTTTCTTCAATGATTTGTGCATAATTTTTGGGAGCATACAAATCTTCCAGCCCGGCTTCATACAAAACGGAAGCGGCAAGATTTTCGGCTTTGGGAAGAGCACTGCTGCCGTTGTATTCCAAAATATTCTGTATGCCCAAAGAAGAATCAAGCAAATTTATTTTCATAAAATCCCCCGTGCTTACTGCATTAACTGCTGAAATTTGTCATTCAGATAATAAACGGCATTTTCAAGTTCCGTTCCGGAAACAAGCCCGTCCGGGGAAAAACGCAGGCCTAGTATGCAGCTGTCCCCGGCAATACTGCCGTATACGGGAGGAACATGGGCTTTTTCATAGGAGCAGAACTCCAAAAGCTTGAGCGGAAACATGCTGTCGTAAGTATCGTATTTTTTTGCCATATACACCAAAAGTTCTTCGTCGCTGCCCTGCTTTTGCCGCTCAAAAAAGACCATGCCGACGTCCTGAATCTCAAGCCCGGCAATTCCCTGTTCGGAAAAAGCAAATTCCGCAATCCCGATGCGCTGTGCAAATTCCTGTAAAATATGCTCAAACATTGTTTACTCCAATCCTGCCAAATATTCATCTTCACGCTCAATGGCCTTGTCAAGCGCCTGCTGGGAAACATCCAATACTTTTTGAAATCCCTGTTCATCGTCAAAAAGCTTTGCGGGAAAACTGCGCATCATGCCCATAAAATCCTGCAAAAACAGCACTTCCCTTTCAATATCGGGAGCTTTGGCTTTTCTGGCGATATCCTCAATATGCATGGCTCCCAGATATTTCACTTCCCGAAGAGCGATAACGGAATTCAAAAGCTCCATGGCAGTCAGACCTGAATTTTGCACCTTATGTTCCTTTTCCCAGCGTCCCGCCAGATCGCCGCAAAGCACATACGCACTTTGCAAAAGCCGCACGCTGCCAAGATTGCGGTGCACATATTCCAAATGGGTTTTATCCATGCTCGGACTGTCGGACGCAATGTCCCCGGAAAGAGTCGCAAACAAAAAATCCATTGCTTTTTCAAAGTTCAGCGCAAACTTCTCCTGCACATACTGAAAAGCTTTGGTCACGTTTTCAAAATCAAATACGGTCCGGCGGTACAAATCCCGCATATCGTCGCTTGTGCCGACTTCTTCATAGCCTTTGGCGGCCAGTGCCCCGGTAAGGCCTGTTTTGATTTCCGCACCGTGCTTTCCTTCCAGTTCCGCAATTGCTTCGCGTATGCCTGCTTTTATGTCTTCAGAAACGGAACCGTCTTTTTCAAGCTCTTCCAAAACAGACTGCAGACCTGCCCATGCGTCCGTCAAATCAGGAAAATGCCGCAGAGCTTCACGGAGGGCATGTTCCTTTCCTGCTTTTGCCTGCAGGCTGTCTTTTAAAATATCAAGCTGACGGGTTTTGCCGGCTTCATGCATTAAATCCTTATATAACTGCACTCGGCGCTTAATGGCGCTGTCTTCCCTGTCTCTGTCTTTGCGTTCTTCAAGTTCAAATTCTTTAGTGGTATCCACGGCAAAAGTCAGTTCTTCCGCAGCATTGGCAAGCAATGACATGGGAGAAGAAACCGCCTGTGCAGCTCTGCCCATGAGAGACCCCACGGAAGCGGAAGAAGCCGCACCGCCTGTCTGCATTGTCTGCCCCTGCACAAACTGATTTTGTACGGAAAAATCTAATGCCATATACACACCTCATGCTGTTTTTCGGTAACAAGCAATAATTATACCAAAAAAAATAAAACGCAAAAAGACAGCCTTAAAAAACTTTTTGCTTGTTCTTATTATAGAAATTATATATACTAAAGTTAATAGTTTTGCAAATATTTTGGGATAAAATTTTTAAAACTGTGCGGTTTATGCCAACAAAATTGGCAAATTCCTCTGTCCTCTTATTCATCTTTATCATAACCATGCAAAATAAAAAAATTTTTATTATTTTGCACCTTTTTTGCAAAACTTCCACACATATCACCCAAAGGAGAAATACCATGGATTTTCAAGAACAACAAAAAAAATTTGAAGAATTGAAAAATCAGTTCGCCCAATTAAATACAGTTTTCGACGAAACCATGAAAAAAAACAAATTTTCCGAGGAAGATTTGAAAATTGACGAAAACGCATTGTCTTCCGAAGAAAAACAGGCATGGGAAAAAATAAAAAGCGACGTCCAAAACTCTGCCAAAGCCCACGCAAATGACTCCGCCCCAAACCAGTCAAGCAAAGCCGGCATTGGCAGAAGAAACGCCATCCGTTTATAATTGCAGCAAATACTCTTCATTTCAGTGCATGAACGCATTATTCTGCCGGCATAAGCAATTTTGTTATAAAACAAAATAATGCCGCAAATCAAAACCATTAACAACGTGAGGTTAAATATGTCTACAGGTCCTGTTTCAAATACAAGTTCCACCAGTGCCATTATGGGCAGCATTGATCTTGGTCCCAGCAACAGCATTCAGTTTATGTTTGCAAAACTCCAGCTTGCCCAAGCACAAATCTGCAAAGACCAAGCCAAAGAATACATCGATAAAGTCACCCAAACCCAAGAAGAACAAAAAAAATGCGCCGACATGATTGCCAAAGCACGCGATCTTCAGCAGCAGGCAAAAAACGACGATACAACAATCGAAATGCCCCAAGACATGAAAGAATTTTTTGAAGAAAACGGACTCAAATGGGACACAAAAGGCGGCGATGATCTTCACAATGAAGACGAATGGGAATACAACATCAAATCCCTGACCAACTACCAAGACACCTTGGGCACAACCACCCAAACCGACATGGTTTATCTGCAGGACTTTATGAGCCAATACAACGGCTTCCTGCAAGGAGCAAACTCCGCCATCAGTGAATCCAACGACACTCTGACAACAATTCTGAGAGGATAATATGACAGGACCGGTTTCAAACTCCAATTCTGTCGGTGCCATTATGGGCAGCATTGACCTTGGTCCCAGCAACAGCATTCAGTTTATGTTTGCAAAGCTCCAGCTTGCCCAAGCACAAATCTGCAAAGACCAAGCCCAAGAATACATCGATAAAGTCACCAACACCCAAGAAGAACAAAAAAAATGCGCCGATATGATAGCCTTAGCGCGTGAAATGCAGAACAAAGGCGAAGCAGGAGACGGTGTCGGAGAAAAAAGCATTTCAGGAACAACCGTTACAGGCGAAGACTGCGCTGCCATGCCCAAGGAACTTGTCGAGTTTATGGATAAAAACAATCTGCTCTACACAAACAAAGACGGTGACTATATCCTTGGCAAGGACGAGTGGGAACAGTGCATAAAATCCCTGACCAACTACCAAGACACCTTGGGCACAACCACCCAAACCGACATGGTTTACCTGCAGGATTTTATGAGCCAGTACAACGGCTTCCTGCAAGGGGCAAACAGCGCCGTCAAAGAATCCAACCAGACCCTTACCACTATTTTGCGAGGCTAACATGAGCAATATGCTGAATTATACGGAAGATGAAATCAAAAAAATCAGTCAGGGACTTTTAAGCGGTCTGACCATTGCCGATGTGACCAATACCGATCAGCAAACCTTGGACGCTTTGTACTCTCTTGCCTACAACCTTTACATGGCTCAGGAATACGACAAAGCGGAAACCGTTTTCAAGGCACTGTGCACATACAAGCACAACGAAGAAAAATACTGGATGGGCTTTGCAGGCTGCCGTCAGGCCCTTGAAAAATATGCGGAAGCCATTGACGCATACAGCATTGCCGGCTTTGCGGGCGCACTGCAGAATCCTGTTCCGTTCTTTTATGCCGCCAAATGTTTCCTCAAAATGGGCGACAAAGAAAGCACCGTCGGAAGCTTGAAATCTCTCCTTACCATGGGTGACGACAACAACCAAGAACACAAAATGTGCAAAGAAAAAGCCGCTGAACTTTTAAAACTTTTGGAAGAAAACAAGCAGGACTAGCCATGACAAACCAAGTCCAAAACAACGGAAATTTTTCCGCCGTCAATTTTGAAAACATGTTTACCGAAGCTCTCGGTGAGCTGGAAAACCTGCAAAAACTGCTGGCTTCGGAAGGTCTTATGCCTGACGGCAAAAAAATCGCAGACAAAAACCCGAATCCCGAACTGCCGTCCCTGCCTGCCCCTCCCGCTTCTTCCCTTTCTCTGGAAACTCTGATAAATGCCATAGGCTTTGAACAGAGAAGAACCAACTGCAAAGCAGGACTTGAAAGCATCGAGGCAAAAGCAGAACAGCAAAAAGCCACCAATGAAAAGCAGCTGGAAGAAATTGCCAAGCAGCTGGACAAAATGGCGGAACAAAAAGTTGCCAATATTTTCAAAAAAATCTTCGGCGTCATCGGTGCCATTATCGGCGTTGTGGCGTCCGCCGTCACCATTGCCGCAGGTGCCATGACAGGAAACCCGCTTCTTATGGCTGCAGGCGTCATGGGTGCCATTATGGCTGTCGACAGCGTTCTTTCCACTGCATCGGACGGAAAAATATCCCTTTCGGCAGGCTTTACGGAACTTGGAAAAGCCATGGGCATGGATGACGATGCAGCATCCAAATTCGCTCTCGGCATACAAATTTTTATGTCGGTTGCCACCATTGCCTTAAGTTTCGGCGCAGGCATTGCTTCTTCTGCCTCATCCTCCATGAAAGCCGCTTTAAACGCAACCAAAACCATATCCATGCTCAATAAGGCCCAGCAGGGATTCAACGCCGCAAACGGCATTGTTTCCATGGGACAGGGAGCCTCCGCCATTGCAAGCACCGTAATCCAATACCAAGCGGAAAAATGCAAAATTTCACAGAAAGAACTGGAAGCCATTTTGGAACGCATACGCCAAGCCATTGAAATGGAAAAAGATCTGCTTGAAGCAGAAATGCAGAGAAGCGACGAACTTCTCGGCAAAGTCCATGAAATAGTTCAGGACAAAAATGCTGCCCAAACGGCAATTTTAACAGGTACGCCAAACTTTGCCTGATACCTGTCGGTTTTGCCAAAGTTTGCTCCAAAAATAAGGAGAAATTATGTCTACCTCCATCAGACCTATTGATATTCAAGTCCCAACGGATCAATTATATGCCGGCATTGTAGGGGGAACTAACGATATTCAGGGCAATTTAAAAACAAACGGACCAAATGCCAATTCCGAAACCCCGCCCGCCAATTCCCCAAAGGAAAATAAAGAAACACCGGTTCTGACAAAACCAAGCGGCAGTTTTTCACAGCAGCTTGTCAATTACACACCGCCTTCATTCGGAGCCTCCCTGCTCAGCCTTATCACAACCATGAGCGCAGAACAGCGTCAGGCAGCCCGCGAACAAAAAATCCAGCAAACAGAAGCACAGGTCGCCAATATCCAAGAACAGGCAAAAGAAATGAAAAACAAAGCCATTACCCAGCTTTGCCTCGGAGTTGTCGCCGGCACCATAAGCATTGTTCAGGGCTTGGTTTCCAATGCCATGACAATCAAAGGCGTAAGAGATATCAGAAATACATACGGCGTCGGAAAAACTGCAGAAAACACGACCATGACCAGAAACAATGCCGAAATGCTTCTCAACGCCAAAGTTCAGGCAACGTCATCTTCAATCGGCGGCGTTTCAAGCGTAATGAACTCCATTACCCAAGCCGTAGGCGGCATTTTTGATTCCGAAATAACCGAACTGCAGGCAGATCAGGAACGCATGAAAGCCATGCAGGAAAGCCTTGATTCCCTTGAACAATCCCTCAAGGAAACCATTCAAAAAGCCCTGCAGACGCAAAACGCCATTCAGGAAAACATGAACCAGACCAGAACCAAAATTCTCGGCTGATATTTGACAAAATTACTGTTTCCTATTATTTAGGTACAGGGGGAAAATTATGATTGATACCGTTATTGAAGTAATCCGCAGCATTGAAGTAATCCGCAGCCATGCAAAATGGCAGAAACCTTTGCAGAAAGAACAGAATTTCTTCAGTTTTTTGCTGGAAAACAATGCGGAACTGTCCCTTTTTTCTCCCAACGGGCAAGACTGTATTTTTATCGTTACGCTTTCCCCTGTACCTGAAGACAGTCAAAGAGACAATTTTCTGCAAAACCTTGCCCGAAAAAACGCAGGCATGTACAAAAAAAGAAAATCTGTCCTTTCCGTGACAAACGGCAAAATTACCCTGCACCGTCTGCTCAGGCGGCAGGAATTGTCTTCGGAAAACATTCTGCAGACAGCCAAAGACATTCTGAACGATGCCGACATTTGGCATACAATTCTTTCGGAAAACAAACAGCAGGCTTCGCCTTTCTCTTTTGCAGGAATGAAATTCTGATACAGGTAACAATTTCCCATGACCAAAAAAATTCTTCTCATTTTTCTGTTTGGTTTTTTATACTTTTTACCCCAAAACGCCTTTGGGGCTTTAGTATTTAAAAACCCGTTTTCCTATTATGCAAAACAGCAGGACATCAGCACTGTTCTCGTCCAGTTTGCCAAATCACAGGACATGTCCGCAACTGTTTCTTCACAGGTGGAAGGAAAAATGAGCGGCCGCTTTGATGCGGTAAACCCGAATGATTTTTTAAACACCATACATTCCGCCTTTCAAATTTCATGGTATTCCATTGGAAAAAATCTGTATTTTTACCATGATAAAGAATTTACCCAAAGTTTCCTGTCCTCTTATACCATGGATACGGGCCATCTGTATTCGCTCCTGCGGCAGGCCCGGGTCTTTTCGCCCGAACTCATGCCTGTGCTCAGTGCAAACAATATTATTCAAATCCAAGGCCCGCAAAGCTATATCGACAATATAAAAAATGCCGCCGCAACCTTTGAGGCCACCCAAACCCAAAATATCGTCATGCAGGTTTTTCCGCTCAAATACGCTTGGGCGGACGATATCACCATTACCAGCATGGATAAGGAAATTACCATTCCCGGCATTGCCACAATTCTGCGCGCAATGCTCACGGGAGAAACCGTTTCTGCCCAAAAACAGGTTCAGCAGAAAGCCAGCATGGAAGGACTGAACGGCAAAGGCCTGAGTACTGTCGGCACGGCTGAAGAAAACAGCCCAAGCCAAGAAAGTTCTCCATCGCCTGCCCCCCTGCACAGCGTAAACATTATGGCTGACCCGCGCGTCAATGCGGTTGTGGTCAACGATGCCGCCTACCGCATGCCCTATTATCAGCAAGTAATCCAAGATCTTGACAAACCTGTGGAACTTGTGGAAATCCACGCCGCCATTGTGGACATCAACACCAATTTCAGCAGAGAACTCGGCATCACCTACCAAGGCAAAAACGACAATACGCAGGACGGAGGCTGGAGCGGCGGCGGTGAACTGGGAAATAACTCAGGAAAATTCAACACGCTGCCGGAAATGGGCAACATTGCTTCGGGCGGCCTTTCCCTTTCTACCATTTACACTATGGGCTCAGACTTCTTTTTGGCTAAAATCCAAGCCCTGCAGGAAGACGGCGAAGCCCGCATGCTCGGCAAACCCTCAGTGCTTACTGTTGACAATATTCAGGCAACTCTTGAAAATACCAGCACCTATTATCTTGAAGTTGCAGGCAACGAAATGGTGGACTTATTCAAAGTGGAAGCAGGAACCGTTCTTCGGGTTACACCGCACATTATCAAAAACCAAGACGGAACATCTTCCATTAAACTTGCCGTCACCGTGCAGGACAACCAAAACGACAACAACTCAGCTCCGCTGAAAGAAAACGGAATTGCCCCCATAAAGCAGACCAAAATAAATACCCAAGCCATTGTGGGTTCCAATCAGAGTCTGCTTATTGGCGGATACTATTATGAAGAAAAATCAGACAATGACAGCGGCGTGCCGATTTTAAAAAACATTCCCGTTCTCGGGCACCTTTTCAAAAGCACAAGCAAAAACACAAGGCGCATGGAACGCCTTATCCTGATCACTCCAAAAATTATCCGTCTGGATGAAATTCCTCAGACACCGACATATATCGAAACCACGGAATTTACCAAGTCGCCGACACAAAGCGATTATGAACCAAGACCAGCAGCAGTGCCGCAGACAGGAAGCGGCTGCGCCAAAAAATCACCGTCTGTAAGCAGCTAAAGGAAAAATATGCAACAGCGTCAGGAACTATATCTTCATATTTTTTCAGGCTGCCACATTGGCGCCGTCATACATATTCCCCAAGGAAAATACATTCTGGGAACAGATGATGCATGCGATTTTATTTTCATGGACAAAAACATGGCTCCCCACCATGCAAGTCTGGAAGTAATTGAAATCCCGCAAAAAACCGAAAACGGCGGAACGGAATTTCAGGTAAAAATAACCCCCCTCGAAGGCAAAATTTTTCTGGAACAGCAGGAAGCAGACACTGAAATTCCGTGGGAAAAAGAACAGCTCCTGTCTTTGCAGGGCGTGTATTTGGCATGGACTGACAGCAGCAATCCTGAAATTTTGCAGCAAATTTCCAAATCCATGTATGCTCCTCAGGCATTGCAGCAGCCTGCCGCCGACAGCACGCATGACGGACAGACCAATAGTGATGCCCCTGAAAGTGACAACAATATTGGCACATCATCAGAACAGG
>CALUWZ010000030.1 GCA_944324625.1 uncultured Mailhella sp.
ATAGCAAATTAAGTAAGTCAAAGCAAAAAGTCCGAGAGTTATAGGCATTCCCCAATCGTAAACAACTACCCCATGCAGGATAAAATTGACATAACAGAAAATAAATACTGAAATATTCCACATACCTGCTTCAACAGAAACAGTTGTCTTCAAATCGCTGTCAATCATTCTCAGCAAAATGAGCCCCGTCGGAATGGTGCCAGTGCAGGTACCGAACATCATTACGGTTCTTTCAAAAGAATATCCCGGAACTCTGCGGCCGAAATAAAGCGTAAAGAACAATGTGAAAACAGCCAGTGCAACAGAAATTACTATAATCGGGATAATATACTCTTTAATTACTGCAAATTTAATGCCCACCAAAGTACTCAGCAGCAAAAATTCCATCATCCAGCCCGTAAAACGCGTCATAGTGTCACCGTCGATATAATGCTCAATGCCGAAACGCTGGAGAACATACCGAACAAACATGCCGCTCACAAGATTAATGAGGAAGAATAAGCCCCACATGGTTCCGCCAATGCTTGCAGGAACCTTTGAAGTGATAAAATCAACAATATAATATGCCAGCAGCCATGCTAAAAATATTAAAGCACACTGAAAAGCCAAACTTTCAACATTTGAAGACTGTGATACCTGCAGCATGCCGCACGGTCTGTTGTCTTTTTCATGAAGACCTGATTTAATTTCTTTATCTACATTGCCGATCGGGTACGTATTCAATCCTTTTTTTATTCCCCAGCGTACCAAAGGCACTCCCATGGAAAATGCAACGATAAAGCCAACACCCGCAAAAGTCATTGCAAGCTGTCCCATTCCTTCATAGCCGAATTTTTCCCATACCAAACCTGTGGAAATTGCTTGTCCGGGCCCGGCAGCAAAACCCTGCGCAGCTAAAAATCCTATGCACTCCAAGAAATCTTTGCCTAAAATTAAATTTAATACGTACATGAGGCCTGTTGCAAAAATAAGCTGTGAGCACAGACTCATATGAAACATTTGCGCCTGCCAGATTGAGCCGCGTATCATTTCTTTTGTTGCAGACCCTTTGCTCTTGTCAACCTTGCTCATGCCGCGCAGCCCAAGGCAAACAAAAGAAATGGTAAAAAAGTGATATGCAAATGAAGCATAATGTTCAGCTTTTACATGAGGAAAACCTGTCGTATTCAGCACAATAAAACCCAGAACTCCGCCGATCAGGCAGGCCGGAACAAAATAATCCTGAAGAAATTTAACCTTGGCTCTTAAAACAACACCGACCAAAAGCAATAAGCACAAGAAACCAAAAGAAATCAATACGGACATTTCAAAAAAAGGCTTCATAACTTGTCTCCATTTTATTGTTAAAAATTAATCTGAATATGAAGGAACACAATCCTCCAATTTGCCTTCACGTGCTACCAATTTGCCTTTTTTTATTACAAAATAAGGCAAATTTCCTTCCAATAAAATTTGAGCTCTATTTTCGGCTTGATATACAACCAAGTCAGCTTTTCCGTTTTCTTTTATTCCGTAATCGGTTATCCTTAATACTTCGGCACTGCCGTATGTTCCCGCATCAAAAGCCATTTCCAAATCCTGCCTTTTCCTGAAATCACTTAAATATGCAAGAAGCATTACGCGTTCACGCATATCATTCATTCCATAAGGCCCCCAAAGACTGCGCATATTGTCAGTGCCGACACCGTATTTTACGTTAAACCGTTTGGCTTGTTTCAGTGAAGGAAACGGCACATGCCCGGGAACATGAGTAATAAGGCCTATACCGTTTTCATTTAATTCATTTGCAATATTCTGATATTTTTCGTCTGAACAGTTTGCCAAAAACCATGCATGGCTGATAGTCACTCTATTTTGCAGATTATATTTTTTGATATTTTTCACTATCAAATCAAAAGAAAACTTGCCCATTTCTCCAAATTCATGCAGATGCAGATCAATGTCTGCATTGGTTTCACTTGCAAGCCTCATGGTCAATTCCACAGACCTTACGGGATCGCGGTCTCTGTCGCAGGGATCGGCCCCGCCGATACTTTCAACCCCCATCTTCACAGCCTGCGGAATTGTTATGCTGGGATCAGTCGTCATATTTAAAATTCCGTTGGACGGCATCGCCACATAATCAACATCCAGCACGTCCTTAAAATCTTCCCGGGCCTTAAGCGCATCCTCAACTTCTTCCAGCCCGAAAAAGCCCACGTCAATATGTCCGCGAAGATATGTGGTGCCTCGCCTTATGGCTTCTCTGAACTGAACATAGCAATTTTTCACCCCATTCATTTTGCCGTGGACATCATAATATTCCTTTTCTGCTTTGGCTCTTTTATTCACAGTATCGGGATAGTCATAATCCACCCACTTCCCCCCCGCAAACGTCTGACAGGGATGAGTATGCGCATTCACAAATCCGGGAAACGCATAATATCCTTTTCCATCCAAAATTTTTTTCGCAGTTTGCTCATCCTGCCCTGCGCAGATTTTTTTTATATATCCGTCATTGATCAATATATCTGTCTGTTCTCCGTCATGAATCACGACGTTTTTTAATAAAAGATCATTCATAAAAACCTCCATATCAAAAAATTTTTTATTAAATATTTTGATATCAAAAAATTTGATATAGTGCAATATTTTTTTTTATAAATCTATTCAGTTTTAAAAAATATTGACTTTACCCGTAATTTAAATTAAAAAAAATTCACATAAGGTTCTGCTCACGCAGGTAAATGGGAAGTCAACAACGCTAGACCGTAGCCGTGAAAGGGGACTGTTCTGCAATATGCCACTGTAAAAACGGGAAGGCGCAGATACGGGATAATCCTTGAGCCGGAAAACCAGCCTTATAGTGTACTCAAAAACGTTCACGGTTTCTGAACAAGGAGTTTTACATGAAACGCATTCTTCTTTCTGCAGGCCTTGTGCTTGCGTCTTTTGGTTTATTCTTTTGCCCTCAGCATCTTTCCGCAAAAGAACTGACTATCTTGGCAGCCTTCGGCACCAGCGACAGCGAAGCCCAAAAATCCCTCAATGCAATCAAATCCGCTTACGAAAAACAGGGCGATGAAGTCATTTGGGCATATTCTTCCAACATTATCCGCGCCAAACTGAACAAGGAAAAACAGGTAGTGTATTCCATTACCGAAGCTTTGGACTATGCCCGAAATAACGGCTACAAGGATTTGAAAATTCAGTCCCTGCACGTGGTACCTGCCGAAGAATACATGAAAATCTGCCGTCTTATCAGCCGCTACATGGAAGTAAACGGCAAAAATTTTGATTCTGCCGTAATGGGCCACCCTCTTCTTTCTTCCTACGCAGACCTTGAACAAACCATTGACGCCGTATTTTCCGCTTTCCCCAAAGAACGCACCGCAAAGGACGCGGTTATTTTAATGGGACACGGCAATGACCGCGGCACAGGAGATTTAAGCCTCATTGCCGCTGCAGAAACATTTCATAAAGCCGACCCGAAAGTATGGCTTGCCACTGTAGAAGGGGCACTCGCTTTTGACAAGGTATTGGCAGAGCTGAAAAAAACCGACGCCAAAAAAGTATGGCTCATGCCATTCATGATTGTTGCTGGCGATCATGCCAAAAACGACATGGCAGGAAGTGAAGAGGACGCGTGGAAATCCATGCTTGAAAAAAACGGCTATGAAGTGCACGCCGTGCTCGACGGTCTGGGTTCATTGAGCGGCATTCAGCAAATTTTCCTTGACCACACAAAAAACAGTCACGACAACATTAAAGACGGCACAATTATTTCCAAAAAATAACAAGGTACCACAGTCTGCATTGTAGGCCATGCACAAAAAAAAGAAAAAATCATATCCTTGGCAGTCTCCGCTTCGCTGTCTTTTGCTGGCGGCAGCCCTCAGCTTTGCGGTTTTTCTTACCCTGAACATGCCTCACAAGGATTTTGCCGTGCATGCCGAAACCCAAATTACGGCAGAAGAGCAGGCACAGCTTGACGCAGCCAAGCAATATGTGCAAAGCAGCAAAGACAGTGCCCAAAATTCAGCCGCTGAAGGAAAAAAAACAAACAGAAAAATGTCTTCCAAAGCTCCGCAGAGCAATGCCGAGAAAATTTTAGCCAAAGCAAAATCCATTTCACGGCTTTTTCTCATGGTCGGCATAGCTTCTTTTCTGGGAGCATTAATGGAAGCCAGATGCTGGTATCGCTATTTTGGCAAAGGGCTGATCCGAATTACCCAAAAAGCCCGCCTGCCTGAGGTAATCGGATTAGCCATGCCCATAGCGCTGTATTCCTCCGTCGGAGCAAACAGCATGCTCATCGCAAGCCATCAAAAAGGGGAAATACCGACTTCCGCTCTGATAACGGGAGGCATGGCCAACAGCTATCTTGCCCATTTTTCCCATTCCGTGCGGGTCATGTACCCTGTCATTGCCCTTATCGGCATTGCGGGCATAGGTTTTTTCACAGTACAGCTTTTGGGCGGATTTTTGCTGGTGTGCGGAGTCTTCTTTCTGCACTGGTACACCAGCAAGCAAAAGGAGCAGGATTTTTCGCACCTTGCCCTTGAACAGAAAGAACCCAAGCCTTGGGACACGGCACTGAAACAAGGGATACTGCGCAGTCTGGCCATTTTATTTCGCATGGGTTACATCACCATTCCCCTTATGCTCGGAACGGAATGGATTATCAAATCCGGACTGCTGGATTTCTGGGACGAAGCCGTCCCCTACCAAGTGGCAAAGTTTTTCCCTGCGGAACTCATTGCCATTGTCATTGCCCAAATCGGCGGACTTATCCAATCTTCAAGCGTATCCGCCCATTTTCTGGCAGAAGGCATGGTCAGCCATGCACAGATTTTGCTTGCCATGCTGGTGGCAAGCGCCGTGGGCAACCCCATACGCACACTGCGCAGAAATCTGCCGACTGCCCTTGGCATTTTTCCTGTCAAAGTGGCATTAACCATTGTTCTTTCCATGCAGTTTGCCCGTTTCCTGATTACGGTTATCGGCAGCATCATAGTTATGGCATACCTGCATTATACCATATAACAAATTTAGCACTCAAAACATAATAGCACTCAAACATGAAAAACGGGCTTTGCAGCCCGTTTTTTATTTATTTATATTGCCAATCATAACGACATGCCTCTGCTATGTTCTTTTTGCTTCGTCAGCGACATTCGCATTCCTACATCATGATATAAATAATCAAGCGCATTAATTTTACCCAAGGCATCTGAATACATTTTTTTTCTTTTTTTCACAACTTCATCAAAATCAGCAGGAGTTATCTCTCTAAAATCTTTTAACTTTTCAGCAATATTGTAAACAAACTTAAATTTATTATCATTTAATGATTTGAATGCATTACTTACTTTCTCTCCTGACCAATATCCTTTGCCTGCCCTATGTTCTTCTAAAGTTTTTTGCCGCAAAAAGCTAGCCATAGAAATTTCTTTATAAATCCAAGAAGACTGTATCAATATGCCTTGTTTACAAGATTTTTCCATTTCCTCATATAATATTACCGAACGGGGTGTATTCATAAAAATTACGCTTTCTGTATTATCCATCATTTCGATTAATGCAACAGAAAGCATAGAATTTATATGATTAAAACATGCAATTTTTTTTATTTCATCATTGAATTTATATTTTCGCTCAAAAATTGAATATAATTTTAAATAATTTCCCCATATCTGAGAATCTATAAAAGCCGTCAGCCCTAATTCCTCATATAAAAATCCTGCAAAAGAAATTGCCAGCTGACTGTCTTCATGTGCATGGGACAAAAAAACATCAAAACGCTTTGTCGTATTAAACCAACTTGTTTTTATAAAATCTCCATCAAATACTTCCTGCTGTTTTACCATACTTTCTAAAGTATTTATAATTTCAGTATTAAATTTATTAAAACTATTTTTTCCTATTTCAAAATAAGTTTCATATTTATGTAAAGGAATATTTTTTAAATGAAACTTTGCAAACACATCAACCTCCAAAAATCAAATACAATAAAACAAGAATCAAAGAACCATAAAAAAATTTAATAGAACTGCTCCAAATACAGCAGCCTTTTTCACAACCAGTATAATGAGATACATTCATGGAAAAATCTATCTCATCTTCCTGTTTTTTTCGCACTTCATCATACAACAAGCAGTATTGTCTTTCTTTTTTTAAATAAAAACAGTCCATATAACCAAAAATAAAAACCAAAACCAAGCCTATCCAAAAAAGAATCTTATAATTCTCCATGGAATTCTTTGCTAGTGCCGTACTGGCCACAGTTACTAAAGCTGCAACGATTGTAATACACCAAGCCTTCAGCTTAAAACTGTTTGATGCCATGCGATTTATTACATTCTGAATAAACTCCAAGTGTTTTATTTTTCTTTCACTCATATAATACCCTCGTTAATATAAAAATAAATTCATTTATATCTTTGTCAATGTACTCCATAAAAAAACGGGCTTTGCAGCCCGTTTTTTTATATGTGTGGAGGACACTTCAATATTTACTGTGAAAAGCTTATTCGGCATTGCGGCCGACAGTATGAACAATGACAAGATAGACCATGCAATAGTCTTTTTTTACACCGTTTACGGTATTTTTGCCTTTATAAACCCTGCACTGAATTTTCATGAAAAATCCTTACAGGCTTTTTGCCAGCCGTTCTGTCCATTCGGCAATTTCTGCTTTATTGGAAGAGGCATCCCCTTCCAGTTTCAGGCCTTCGGCAGCCAAAACCGCCTGAACTTCCTGCAGATGTTCTTCAATATAATCCACTCCGCCGCAAAAATACTGGAAGGAAGTATCGCCTGACGCAAAAGCTGCGCACTTGACCCCTGCCAGTCCCATAACGGAAAAATCTTCGGCAAAAGTTTCAAAATCACTTTGCAGGTCAATGGTATCCGTTCCCCAGACGGACGTTCCGAGCAGCACCATGTCATATCCTTCCGCCAAATCTTTCGGATCGGCATCTGCTGCGCTTTCGCACTTGACTGTATGGCCTTTTTCTTCCAAAAGACGCGCAATTTCCTCTGCTATGGATTGGGTGTTTCCGGTTTCAGAACCGTATACGATTCGCACAGTTGCCATAAATTATTCTCCTTTATGCAGTGTATGATTTTTGCATGAACAATTTTTGCAGTTTCCGCAGCACTTTTTTTCCCGTGTTTTCAAAATAATCAGCTTGGAACCGTTCGGCCCGATTTCCCTGCCCTTTTCCCCTTTAAAAAAGAGGCAGGCTGTGGGAACATTTGTACGGCCGAAAGCAGACTTGAAATAATCGGCCGCACTTTCTGCAATATGCCGAATATTTGCCGTATCAATAAAAATTCTTCCGCTTCCCGTGTAAGCACTCTGCAAAAGTTCAAGAACCGCCTCAGCCGCGCTGCGATTAAATTCACCGCTCACGCCTACGTGCATATTTCCGTTGCTGTGCCTCAAATCCACTGAATATACTGCTGAACTCATAATTTCTCCTGTAGTTTCCCCGTTTCCGTTTCTTATATTTGCTTAATTGAAAATGAATGTCAATATCATTTTTTGGAAATTTTTGATATAAAAAAAAAAAAAAAGCTGCCCGTTGCCGGAACAGCTTCAAAATATTGCACTTATCTGACTAAACTTATTGCAGTTTATTTTTCCACGTAAAATTATTCAGCCAAGACAGCGTGCCGCGCAGAAGGGGAAGTCCTTCTGACAGCTTTGCCTGCTCCACGCATTCGGGAACAGAACTTATGACGCACAGACCGGCCCCGCCGCCGTCAGCCTGCTCAAAATAAACGTCTTCAGCCAATTGGTCATGGCTTCTGTCCAAGGATTCCGCAATCTTGAGAAAAGAAGCAAGCACCGCCAGCTCGTTTTTACGCTCCTGCCTGATATTCTGTTCTCCGCCGAGAAGCACATTTTCCCTCATGCGATGTGATCCGACCAATAGAGCCAGTTCTTTCTGGGCTTCATCGGTAAAACCGAGAAGTCCCGCATAATTTTTGACAATATAATAACCATGCTCGTCATGGCAGGTAAAGGCAATACTTATTCCCACATCATGCAGAATGCCCGCAAAATACAGGAGCTGTCTGTCCTTTTCGGACAAAGCATGCAAACCGGCGTTTTTGGCGCTGTCAAAAAGACGGACAGCCAAATATGCCACATGCCGTGCGTGCTGTTCTTCAAATTTTACGGCTTTAGCCAGTTTAAAAACACTGTTTTCCTGAATAAGACTGCTGTTTTGGATTTTGACATGAGGAAACTTCTTTTCCACATAAGCACGCAAAAGCCCTTCCCTAAGACCAGAACCGCTTACAATACAGCCGGAAAAGCCGAGTTCTTCCATAACAGTCTGCAAAATGGCTGCCGCAGGAATAATGATATTGGCACGTTTGGGGTGCATGCCCATAATTGCCTTGCGTTCATCTTCGGTCTTGGAGCAAAGCATACGCGCGGCCTTGCACAGGCTTGTATAAGAAAGAAAATTGTCTTCAAAAAAATTATCTTCTTCAAAGGCATGGGCAAGCCTGCTCAGAAACTGAACAGTGCCTGAACTGACAACCATTTCCTGCAGAACATAGGAAGACATGCGGCCAAGCGCATGGCTTGCCTGCAGACGCACGTATTTCTGCATGCTTCGGTATTCGTCTTCGCTGATAACGCCGTGTTTGTCCTGCATAAACTGATCAGCCATGCGCACACAGCCGATTTTGACGGAATCCAATTCCCTGTGCACATAGGAGTCACCGACAATAAATTCCGTGCTGCCGCCGCCTATATCCACAAAAAGGCGCAGAATTTCTGAAACTTCAAAATCCTGAGAAACACCTTTATAAATAAGACGGGCCTCTTCCACCCCGGATATGGATTCAAACACAAGCCCGGTTTTTTCCGCAAGTTCCGCTAAAAATTCTTTTGCATTGCGGGCATCGCGGACAACGGACGTAGCAACGGCCAAACAATCGTCAATCTTGTATTCCCTGCAGATATCCGCGTAGGTTTTAAGAACCTCAACGGTTCTTTGCATGACATCCTGTTTCAGTTCATTATCTAAAAAAGCACCTTCCCCAAGCTGAACCATTTCTTTTTCCTGAGTCAGCAGTTCAGTGGTGCCGTCAGGGTTAATCTGTACGATATTCATGCGTACAGAATTGCTTCCAAGGTCTATAACCCCCACAACCTTTGAATCATTATATCTAACCATGCTTATTTTGCCCAAAAAAATTGAACGCACCCTTTATTAAATATATAAAAAAAGCAATGCCCCAAGCATTGCTTTCTCCTCAAAAAAATTAATGCGTACCGCAAACCTTGGAAACGGGAAGTACGGTGATATTATGCTTTTTCAGCTCGTCAAGCGCATATTCCGTTCTGTCCAGACGGAAAATAAGCGTTGCGTTTTCACTGTTTTTCTGCACAAAAGCATACATGTATTCCACATTGACTTCGGCATTCTGCAAAACTTCCAAAATAGCCTGCAGACCGCCCGGATTGTCACCGACTTCCACGGCAACAACGCCTGTTTTGCCGACGGTAAAGCCTTTATCTTTAAGCACGCTCTGCGCTTTGGCCGTATCGTCAACAATAAGGCGCAGAATACCGAAATCGGACGTATCCGCCAAGGACAGGGCACGGATATTGATATTGGCTTCAGACAGGGTTTTGGTCACTTCCATAAGTCTGCCTGCTTTATTTTCAAGAAAAACGGAAATTTGTTCGACAATCATGTTTAGCCTTCTTTCTTTTCGTTATTGTCAGAGTTTTTATTCGGCGTAATATCTATTTCATCAGGCTGGGTTGCACCTTGTTTAAAGTTGCGAATGGCTTTGCCGAGACCGCTGCCGATTTCAGGCAGACGCTTCGCACCGAAAATAACAAGAACCAAAACCAAAATGATCAAAAGCTCCTGCATACCTATTCCAAACATACATACCTCCAACCTTCACTTTTCTTTGTTTATACCTGCCATTGCGGATTTGGTCAAGTGCTGAATTAACAAGTCTGCCCTGCCAATACAGGAACAAAGCTATGCTTCCCCTTCCAGATAGCGCCTGCGCAGAGTTTTTTTCTCCTGCACATACAGTGCCATGGTTTTTTCAAACTCGTCATCCCCCAGAAGAGGCGCAAGGGAAGAAAGAAAATCCGCATCAACGGGCAAAAACGCTTCAAAAGCTTTTGCCTCGGCATAATCCCCTGCCTGCTCAAGACGGAAAACCTCGTCCATAACCCTGCCGCCAAGTTCGCGAACTGTTTCGCTCATGCCCTTTTCTTCTTCAAGCATAAGCATTTTGCCAAGTTTTTGACGTTCTTCTTTTGTCATTGCAGCCTCATGCTGTTTCTTCTAATTTCCGCGGCTTCGCTGATTTTTCCCTGCACGTCCAAAGCACGGGCAAGTTCAGCCCAAGCGGAACGCCGCATGGGCAAAAGGGCAATGCTTTGCCTTGCCAGCATTTCGGCAAGCGCGGCATCTTCCTTGCTGTCAAGATACAATCCTGCCAAAAGCTGCAGGCTGACTGCGTCCTCACTGTTTTTCTGCAGGGCAGTCTGCAGATATTCGCGGGCCTTGTCATATTTTTCCTGCTGAATACAGAGTTTTGCAAGACAGCGGTAAGGCACGGAACTTTGGCTGTCAGCCTGCACCGCAAGTTCATACTGTTCCCGTGCCTCCGCAAAATTCTTTTCCTTTTCCGCAATTTCGCCAAGCCGTATTCTTGCATACACATGGTCGGGCTTCAGGGCCAGACTTGCCAGAAAAAATTCCTTGGCAGCCTTTTTGTCCTCAAGGGCAAGGCAGGTGGTTCCCAGATTGTAGCAGGTGGAAAAATCCCTGCTGTTTTTGCTGTAGGCAACCTCAAAGGCATTTTTTGCCTCGGCGTGCCTGCCCAAATCAGCAAGGCAGACTCCAAGGGAATTCCACGCCAGAATATTGTCCGTATCCGCAAGCAGAGCCATACGGTATTCTTCAACCGCTCCGAACGTATCTCCCAAACTGAATTTTCTGTCTGCACTGATGTTTATGGCAAGGCTGTCCAAAATGCCCACATGGGGCGCAGGCAGAAGCAAGGCATAGTTCAGAGCCTTGCGCACGCCTTCCCACATTTCGGCGGGACTGTAATTTAAAAACGGATACGAGCAAAGCCCTGCCGCACCCGACAGACCGAATTTCTTTTCCAAATGCTGCAGAGCATCCTTATAAAGCGCCTGCAGTTCTTCGGCACTGCTGTTTTTGTGATAAACCAAAATACTGTTGAAACTCATGGTGCCGAACTGGGGAATTTCCGCATAAATGCCTTTTTTTCTGCCGTTTTTCTGAAGATACTGCACAAAAGCGGAAAGCACTGTTTTCATGGCATGCTCTTCTTTTTCCCCGAAACTGTTTTCTTCAGCCTGTTCCGCAAACGGCCTGCCGTTCCAGTGCAGAAGCAAAAGAGCAAGGGCAAATTTCGGATTTTCTTCCTTGGCTATGTCCTCGTTCACGGCATTGACAAAATCCCGATAAGCGCGGCATACGATTTTTCTGTCCACTTCCATATCGGCAAAAGAACTTTCCGCCGCATAAAAAAGCCTGTCACCTGCCTGCACGCTTGCGGTGGGGTCATGCAAAAGCACAATTTCCGCCTCGGCATGATTTTTATACACTTTGCGCAGCACAATTTCGGCCTTGCGCACATCCTGACTGCCGACGGCAAAGCACATGCCTTCCAAAGCTCCGCTTTCCCGTCCCAAATCCACTTCCAGCCGAGAATAAGGCATAACTTCCGTCACAATGCCGCCCTGCTGCAAAATCTGCTTGTAGGAAAGACTCTGCATTCCTGCCATACTGCCTTTTTCCCTGCCTTCCTGCAGGCGCTTTGCCGTAATTTTTGCCTTATGCACCAATAAATGCGGAACCTCCTCCACATCTCTGGAATCAGCCGTTCCGTCCCAGTCCTGCGGAAAAAGCGCATACCCTGCGCAAAGTCCGAGCCGAACGGCTTTTTCTTTTAAAAACGGCTTCTTATAGGTATCCACAGGAACAGTCTCGGAAATGGCAAGACAGTCATGGGCAAGGTTGTCCATCATTTTTCGGGACGCTCCCGGAAACAGCACGGCAAAATTTTCGCCGTCAAGCAGGGTGCAGCAGGCATCGGCGGGTATGCTTGCCTTGATTTTTTCTGCCAAAATGCCGTAACAGGTTTCGGCGGCATGCCAGCCGAGAACGGAACGCAGCACATTCAGGCCCAAAACGGGCAAAACCATGAGCCCCACACTGCTCTGACGGGAAAGAGGCGCATAAAATTCCTCCCTGCCTTCATCCTGTCCGAAAGGCAGGGCAGGCAAAGCAATTCCCGCAAGGGGAAATTCGTCTTCCTGCTTCTGCGTGTCATGCTGCATGGCACTGTGAAAATAAGAATTTATGGCAAGCACTTCTTTTTTCAGCCTGTCCATAAAAAACTGCGGGCGCATAAGACCGCTTTTTTCATCCAGCCGTTCTTTTTTCAGAAGCCGTATTTTTTCAAGACAAAGCTCCGTCACCGCACCCAGCATTTTTGCCGTATTTTCCTGCAGCTCCGCACCCTGCAGAAGCAGTATGCCGAGCAGAAAATTCTGATGGCGCAGAGGCAAAAGCAGTTTCCGTTCTTCAGCTATATACACATACTCTTTCAGTTCGTCCTGCACGGGAAAATACAGGGCATGGCTTTCAAATTCAAGGAAATTGGCCAAATCGCGGCAAAGCGTTTCTTCATGCTCAAGCAGATCGCGGCGGGAAAGCATAAACCGTTTTTCCGCAAAAGACTGTTCATTAACTTCTGAATTTGCATTGCTTTCTTTTGACATATCATCCTCCTGCTTTTAACGGAAATACAGCACCAAAGGCACAAGAAACGGCACGGCAAGGGTCAGCACCACACCCGTAAAAATGGCGATAATGGCATAACGCTCGCCGCAAAATTTTGCGATAATGGGCAGAGAACTGTCATTGGACGTGGCCCCGCCCGCAAACACGGGACCGAGCATGCCGAACCGGCGCAGCATAACGGGCGTAAACACAAGACATGCCACTTCGCGCATGATATTGGCGAGCAAAGCCACCGAACCCAAGGCAGGACTGACTTCCTGCGAAATAATGGTGGACGAAAGACTGTAATAGCCGAGTCCCATGCCCACGGCAACGGAATCAAGCACGGCAAGCCCCGGAACAAAATAACTAGCCGCCACGGAACCGAGCACCGTTCCCGCAACAGTGGCAATGGGCATTATAATAATGGTACCTTTCAGCTCCTGAATGATTTTAAAAGCATGCAGGTCAAAGCCAACGCTCATGCCGGCCAGAAAAAGCAGAATATACAAAGCCCAAACCGCATACAGGCCGCCGGAAAGTTCCGCAGGCAAAAGATTCAGATATCCCAAAACAACACCGCTCAAAAAGAAGCACAGCACAGTGCAGGAACTTTTTATGGCAGTCCATTTGCTGACTTCCACAGCCTCGTCATTTTTATCGCTCATCTTCCGCCTTTCGGTATTCAGGGCTTCCCTGTAACAGATTTTTGCCACCAAATAGGCAAAAATCAAAGAACCCAGCACGGCAAAAAACGTAATGCAAAGAGCCTGCAGACCCAGCACTTTGATTTCCTGCATGAGTTTTTCGTCCACGCCAAGTCCGAGGCCGAGCAAAAACAGCAAAACCCATACGGAAAAAGTCAGCAGTTTATCGGTATACTGCACGGCCGTGCGGGAATGACGAAAAAGATAGCCGAAAGGAATACCGGCAACAAGCACATAAATGGAAGTAAACATCAATCTTTTCCTTTGACAATTCCGTTATAAAGATAACGGAGGGTAATGCGGGCAGGCAGATTCATTTTCACAATAAAAAAACCGACCCCGAAAAGCACGGCATACATCAGAAAAGCTCCGAACACCGCCATGTCCTGTTCTGTTTTTCCCGCACTGCCGAGCACCGCAAAAAGCAGGTTCTGCGGAACATAGCCGAGCACGGACCCGAACCAGAACGGCCAGAAAGGAACTTTGGCAGCCCCGACAATCATGTTCAGCAGCGTATTGCTCCCCACAGGCATGATGCGTATGCCAAGGGCAATGCCGAAT
>CALUWZ010000031.1 GCA_944324625.1 uncultured Mailhella sp.
ACGGCACCGTAACCATTTCCCGTTCAGCCCAAACCGTTGCGTATCCTGCATCCTGCATGCTCATAGCCGCAATGAATCCGTGTCCCTGCGGATATTACGGGGACAGCAGGCATGAATGTACCTGCTCGCGGCAGCAGTTGGAGAGATACAGGGCAAAGCTTTCAGGGCCTTTGCTTGACAGGATAGACCTGCATATAGAAGTGCCTGCGGTGCAGTTTGATGATTTTCAGTCCGAAGCAAAAGGCAGGGATTCCGCATCCATGCGGGCACGGGTGGAAACAGCCCGAGCCATACAGAAAGAACGCTATCAGGGTACTGCGTGTCTGACTAATGCGGATTTGAACGGTTCCATGCTTGAAAAATTTTGCTTTTTGGGGGATAAAGAAAGAAATTTTCTTGGCAAGGCCGCTGACAGGCTTGCTCTTTCTGCCCGCTCCTTCACCAGAATACTGCGTGTGGCGCGTACTGCAGCCGATTTGGAACAGGCAGAGCAAATAAAAATTCCTCATCTGGCTTTGGCCATTCAGTGCCGTGTGTTGGACAGATTGAAACAACAGGAGTGGGTATGAATCCTCTGCGTCATAAATTTTTGCCTGTGTCTTTTGGCGTCAGTGTCATGGGACTGGCTTTTTCCGTATACAATATTTTGAGCAGCTTTTTATCAGGGGAAGTCTGCGAAACAAACTGCAGCGTATTTGCCGATTTCACGTTTATGGGCTTTTCTCTGTGGTGGCTGAGCACTCTTGTTTTTGCGCTTATTCTGATTTTGTCTTTATTCGGTTTGGCTTACTGCATACGCCTTATTACCGCCATAGCGCTGTTTTGCGATTTGTTTTTGTTTGCGATAATGCTTAAAACTGCCATGTGCATTATGTGTGTGGGAGCAGGCGTGCTTTTTGCGCTGTCTTATTATGCCATTCGGTATGAAAACAGGCGTCCCATTGAGCCGTATCCCAAAACCCTGCTTTTGACTGTCTGGGGAATGCTGTTTATTGCTTTGATCGGTTCAGCCGTCAATGCCTCGCAGAAGGCTTATTCTCTTGTCAGTTCGGAAAACGCGGCTGCCAATGTTTTCTTTTCTCCGTCCTGTCCTGCCTGCAAAAAACTGATTGCGGCGGAACACGGCAACAGGTATATTTCATGGTATCCCGTGGAAGAAAATGAAGATGACATTTGGCGCATTATTTATATGAAGCACTGTCTGCAGGCCGGGGATACGCTGTATCAGGCCCTTTTAAAAGCAGAAGAAGCAAAACCTGAAGATACAGTGGGCTTTTTCGATGCGCTGGACAGTGAATATTTCAGCATGCAGTTTGCGGTATGGAAAAACAGTGCCATTGTAAAAAGAAGAAGCACAGTATTGCCGTATACGGAAGTTTTCGGCGCTCCTGCGGATTTGGAACAAGGCGGCACGGATTCTTCAATTCGGCTGCAGAATTCCGTGCAGATGCAGAGCAATTCCGTCCGTCAGCTGATTGGCCGCGAAACAGAAATGTGCGGCGACGAAACACAGCCGTGTGATGAATAATGACAGGGATCTGAAAAATAAAAAAGATTGGGATATGCCCAATCTTTTTTTTGCAGCCTTTAGCGGCAATAAACCACCTGCTCTGCAGGCGGAATAAAAAATCTTTAGATACAAGAATGTCCTCCGTTGGTAAACATTTGCTGTTTTTGCTGATGATAACCAAAGGAGGACAGTGTTTATATTTTAAAATTATACCAATATGCAATCATTAGGGTATGGTTATCGATTTTTTATAACGAACTCAGCGTAAATAATATACTTGTCTTTTAAAGAGCAGGTTTATCATGCTAAGCTGCGGCAATATTCCCGTACTGTTTATTTGTCCGCATGAAGTTCTGCTTTATTTTCGGCAAATATTTCCTGTACGTGAATAATGGCTTCCTGTGTTCCGAACAGATAGACAATGTCGTGCGCAAAAAATTCCGTTTCGGAGTTTAATTCCGTAATGTCTTTTCCGTCACGGTGTATGCCTGCCACATTGACTTTATAGATATTGCGCAAAATGCCGTCCCCCAGCCTGCTTCCTGCCAGTTTGGAGTGTTCTTCCACGGTCAGGGCGGCAAACTGTAGATTGGGCAGGCTGTCTTTTATGGACTGCAGGCTGTTGCCCATGTCCACTGATCGAACGCCTGAATAGACTTCTTCGCGGATTTGGTGGATATATTTCTGAATTTGCTGAAGGGGTATGAGGTAATGGTTTAAAACTTTGGCAAATGCTTCAATGGAGGTTTCAAATTCTTCGGGAATAACATCATTTGCACCAAGCTGCTTGAGGCTCGGAATTTCGGAAAGGAATCGGGTGCGCACCACTATGTGCAGGCTCGGGTTGAGTTTTTTGGCATTGCTGATTATGGCGCGGGAGCCCACGGGATCTGTAACCATTATGGCAAGAACTCTTGCTTTTGCCACGCCGAGATGTTCGAGCACGAGAGGATAGCTTGCATCGCCGTGATAAATCGGTTCGCTGTTTTTGAAGCGTTTTACCGTGTCGGGATTGAGTTCTGAAATAACGTAGGGAATGCCGCTTTCCTTGGCAACTTTCGCAAGATTTTTTCCGCCTATGCCAAAGCCTATGATAATGATATGGTCAGAAAAATCATTGTGCTTTTCGGGAAGGATGTCTTCCTGTTCGTTTTCGTATTTTTTCAGGTAGCGTACCAGCAGGATTTTTGCAAACTGCGGAGCGTTGTTGATAAAATAGGGCGTCAGAACCATGGTGATGATGCTTGCAGCCAAAAAGGTTTGGTAGCCGTTTTCGTTCATAAGGTTCAGCGTCAGGGCGTGGCCGGCAAGCACAAAGGAAAATTCGCCGATCTGAGCCATGCTGAATGCTGAAATAATGGACGTGCGCATGGAGGAACCTGCCATTTTGACTACGGGAACAAGGGAAATCACTTTAATGGCAATAATGATTGCGGCAATGAGCAGAACAATAAAAATGTGGGAGAAGAAATAATCCAGATTCAGCAGCATGCCGACGGAAATAAAAAATATGCTTGTAAATACTTCCTTAAACGGCAGAACATTTTCCATGACGCTGATGCTGTATTCGGATTCGGAAAGCAAAAGACCCGCTATGAATGCGCCGAGAGACAGGGAAAGCCCGATGGAAGCCGTAATGAGCGCCACCATGAAGCAAAAGCCCAAGGTTGTCATCAGCATAAGTTCGCGGGATCGGGTTTTGACCACGGCAAACATCAGTTTGGGCAAAATGAATTTTCCGAATAAGATTATGCCCAGAATGACAAGGGAATTTTTTCCGAGGGTAATAAGTCCTTCCTGCAGGGAAAGTTCCAGTTTGCCGCTTAAAAACGGAAACAGCAGCATCATGGGCACAATGATCAGATCCTGAAAAATTAAAATGGCCAGACACATTCTGCCCTGCGGTGAATCGGACTGGGCTTTCTGCTGAAAAAGGCTGAGCACTATGGCTGTGGAGGAAAGCGTTACCAAACAGCCGAAGGCAACTGCTTCTTGCCATGTAACGACAAAGGAAAAAATGGCGGTGATAATCAGTATGGTAAAAGTCATCTGACCGAAACCGCCGATTAGGAGCGGCCTTTTTATCCGTGCCAGTTCCTTGAGCGACAATTCCATGCCGATGGTGAAAAGAAGAAGGGCAACGCCGACTTCAGCCATGATATTGACCGCTTCCGCTTCAGAAACCAGTTTCAGCGCAGAAGGGCCGCAGATTATGCCTGCTAAAAGCAGGGCGACAATGCTGGGAATCTTAAATTTTGCGCAGGCCAAGATAACCACAATGGAAATCATAAACAGTGCAACAAGTTCTTGTAAAAAATCAAAATGCATGGCTTTCCTCACTGCATGGCGTTTGCTGTATTGTTATAAATTTTTTATAAATTTGCAAGAGTCTTGCATAAAGGGCCGCAGGACTTTTTTCCTGCAGGATCAAAATCTGCGCTGCGGCAATTAAACGTGAAGGCAGGGAACAGTGAAGGTGTATGAGGAACAGAAGGTATTGCAGAAGAAATGACAGCCCGGTAAAAAAATATCTGCAATAATGTTTATTAAACAACAAAGAGCACCATACGTATGCAGGGTGCTTTTTATTGTGACAGAAAAAGCAGGAAAATCAGTTAAGAGGCAGAAGCCTCTTAACATTATTTATTGTTGATTTTCACAATGCTTTTTACAGTGTCAGACATTTGAGCGCCTTTATTTACCCATTCCTGAAGTTTTTCTTCGTCAATGCGAACTTCGGCAGGATTTTTGTGAGGATTGTAGTATCCCAAAAAGTCCAAAGGACGACCGTCACGGCGGGTTTCGCTGTTGATGGCAACAACACGGTAGAAAGGAAGTTTTTTAGAGCCGCTACGGGTAAGTCTGATTTTTACAGCCATTGTAATCTCCTGTGTATTTTGATAGATATTCTATCTGTTTTTATCTTTTTTTCTTTTTCTTTTTATCTTTGTCGCGTTTTTTCTTGGTTGCGGAACTGCCGCGTGTTCCCGGCATGCCCGGAAATCCGCCAAGGCCCGGCATGCCGCCGAAACCTCCCAAACCGCCCATTCCGCCAAGATTATTCATGCCGCCGAGCTGGTTCATGTTGGGCATGGACGGCATTTTGCCTTTTGTGCCCTTCATAAGGCCTGACATCATTTTGCGCATCTGCTCAAACTGGCGCAGAAGCTGGTTGACGTCCTGAACTTTTGTGCCCGAACCGTTGGCAATGCGGACTTTTCGGGAAGGATTGATAATGTCGGGGTTGCGACGTTCCTTCATGGTCATGGAATTGATAATGGCCTCTGTTTTGGCAATTTCTTTTTCATGGCCTTTCATCTCGCCAAGCTGTTTTGCAATGCCGCCAAGACCGGGAATAAGTTTTAAAATTGACTCAAAAGAACCCATGGAACGCATGCGTTTCATCTGCGTGCGGAAATCTTCCAAATCAAATTTTGCTTTCTGCATTTTTTTGGCAAGCGCTTCGGCTTCTTCCTGTTCCATGGTGCTTTGGGCTTTTTCAAGCAGCGTAAGCACGTCGCCCATGCCGAGTATGCGCCCTGCCACGCGTTCGGGGTGGAAAACTTCCATTTCGGAAAGCTTTTCGCCCATACCCACGAATTTTACGGGGGCACCTGTGACGGATTTAATGGAGAGGGCTGCGCCGCCCCTTGCATCGCCGTCCATTTTGGTAAGCACTACGCCGGTAATGCCGATTTGCTGATTGAAGGAATCAGCTACGGTTACGGCATCCTGACCTGTCATGGCATCGGCCACAAACAGGGTTTCCTGCGGTTTTGCCGTTTCTTTGATGGCTTTGAGTTCCTGCATGAGCGCATCGTCAACGTGCAGGCGGCCTGCAGTATCCAGAATGACAACGGTGCATTGCTTTTCTTTTGCGTCCAGAAGAGCATTTTTGACAATGTCAACAGGCTTCATGTCAGCTTTGGACGGATAGCAGGGAATATCAAGCTGTTTGGCGAGCGTGCAGAGCTGCTCAATAGCCGCAGGACGGTATATGTCGGCAGGAACAAGGTAAGGCTTCATTTTCTTTTTGCGAAGCAAAAGGGCCAACTTACCTGAGGATGTGGTTTTACCGGAACCTTGTAAGCCTGCCATAAGAATAACGGCAGGTTGCTGGCCCTGTAAATTTAGTTCCGTGCTTTCACCGCCAAGCAGGTGCACAAGTTCGTCATGAACAACTTTAATAACCTGCTGCGCCGGACTGACTCCTTTCATCACAAGCGTGCCGAGGGCTTTTTCTTTTACGGTGTCGGTAAATTCCTTGACAACCTTAAAGTTGACGTCAGCCTCGAGAAGAGCCAGACGCACTTCGCGCATGGCTTCCTGAATGTTTTCTTCCGTAAGCTGCACACGTCCGCCGAGGGTGCGGAATACTCCGGAAAGTCGGTCAGTTAAGCTTTCAAACATATTTTATCCTATTGTAATGCTCTTATTAATAGCAGCTAACTAGCGTTACTTGAAAAAGTGCATTACGTCAAGAAAAAATAAAGTGTTTAAAAATATTTAACTTTTTAATGATAATTTCTGTATAAAATTTAGACAGGCAAAATTTTTGCTGTGCAAATTTTAGACAATATTTTTTACAGCAGTAAAATATAAAATGAATAAAATCAATGAATTGTTGTTTTGGCACATTGTTTGCTTTGTTATTGTTACCTCTCTAAAATGAAGCATTACTTACCAAACAGGTAAAGTACTCCTTCCTATCTCCCCTTATAAAGCCGCCTTCCCCTGGGCGGCTTTTTTTGGTTTTTTCAAGCATAAAAAAGACTTGTCAATTGAAAAAAGAAAGTGCAATATACACAAAAAATTTTGGAGGAACATTATGAGCCTTTGCCCCTGCGGTTCACAATTGGAAGATAAAGACTGCTGTCTGCCCATTCTTGAAGGCACCAAAAAAGCTCCCACAGCAGAAGCTTTGATGCGTGCGAGATATACTGCTCATGTAATGAAAAAATATGACTTTCTGGTGGAAAGCGCCCACCCTGAATTCCGTGATGATGTAAATCCTGCGGAAATTGAAGAGTGGTCATCTCTTATGGATTGGAAATCTTTGGAAATTCTCGATACCAAAGACGGCCTTGAAAGTGACGAAACCGGTGAAGTAAGTTTCTGCGCTCATTATACCGTGCGTGATTTTCCTCAGGAACTTCGCGAGGATGCATTTTTCCGCAAAGAAGGCGATACATGGTATTATGTTGACGGCACTGTGCACGGCAAAGAGCCGGTGCGCCGTGAAAGCCCGAAAATCGGAAGAAACGATCCCTGTCCCTGCGGAAGCGGCAAAAAATACAAGAAATGCTGTGCAAAAAAAGAAGCATAATCCAAAGCCCCCTGCGGGCTTTTTTCTTTAATATTACTGCTTGCAAAAGCAAACAAAACAGCGTACATTAAAGTATAATACAAAATGTTTCCCAAGGTGGAGGTTTATATGTTGATTCGCAATTGGATGACAAGTTCGGTAATCTCTGTAAAGGAAGATGCTTCCATGCTCAAGGTTTCCAAACTGATGAAAGAGCATGGCATCAAGCGTGTTCCCGTTGTTGATGATGAAAACAAGCTCATCGGCATTGTTTCAGACAGGGATATAAAAGAAGCCTCACCTTCAAAAGCGACAACTCTTGATATTCACGAACTTTCCTATCTTCTGTCCGAACTTAAAATTAAAGATATCATGACAAAGGACCCTGTTGCGGTAAGTCCGATGGACACCATTGAGCAGGTAGCCCTTATCATGCTTGAAAAGAAACTGACCGGCCTTCCCGTTGTTGACTGGGAACATAAGCTTGTGGGCATTATCACCGAAGCGGATATTTTTAAAATCTTTACGGAAATTTCCGGGGTGAAGCTTGGAGGCATTCAGTTTGCACTGGAACTTTCCGAAGAGCCGGGAACGCTTCCTCCCGTGCTTGACCTTATCAGGGAAAACGGCGGCAGGCTGATTTCCGTTCTGACCGGCGGTTATAAAAATGAAGGCACCATGCGTGATGTATACATTCGCATACGTCCTATGGGCGAAGAAGAAGAAAAGAATCTTATTGAAAAGGTTAAAGCCAACTGCAAGGTGGTGTACTGGGCTGATGATAAAGTTCATCTTGTTTAGTTACCTTTTGAAATTATTATGTTTTTTTATGCAAAAAATAAAAATTCAAAAGAAAATTAATGAAAAACTCTTTACAAATATAATTTAAATGCGTACTATTAAATAAATGAAAGCCTTTCATGAAAGGCTGATGAGTCGAAATGAAAAAATAAAAAGCTTGCTTTTTGTACAAAAATGTGCAAAAAGAAAGAAAGGATAAAATCCTGTTCGATTCAAATATTTGACATTGTTTTGGCTTGCACAGGCCGAAACGAAAACTCTATGTCCATATTGTCCAAGGAGGACCTCACATGGCTGAAGTAACCTACAAAGGCAAAACCTTTGAAGTTGACGAAGACGGTTTCCTTCTTCGCTTTGACGACTGGTGCCCAGAATGGTTGGAGTATGTAAAAGACTCTGAAGGCATCACAGAACTCAACGAAGATCACCAAAAAATTCTTGACTTCCTTCAAGACTACTACCGTAAAAACGGTATTGCACCGATGGTTCGTATTCTTTCCAAGAACACCGGTTACAAATTGAAAGAAGTTTACGAATTGTTCCCATCCGGTCCCGGTAAAGGAGCTTGCAAAATGGCAGGTCTTCCTAAACCTACCGGCTGCGTATAATCGGAACGTATTTACGCAAGGCAGGACTTTTGGTCCTGCCTTTTTTTTTGAATTTGCCTTGAAGGATGCCGCAGTTTTATTCTGTTTCTTGATGGGGAATGTAAAATTATAAAACGGAAACTGCAGGTTCAGCCGCGCTGTCCATAACAGCAAAAAAATATTCGGTGTCTTATGCGGACGGGCTGAAGGCAAGCGCAAAGTTTTTTGATGCGGTTTCGGAAAATGCCTGTTTGCGCATGGCGGAAAAAAGGCTTTAAAAGCAATTTTGAAATGCCTTGACTTTGCTTTCAAAAAGTTTTTTCCCTAAATATAAAATAATCCTGCAATGCATAAATGTTTGACAAATTCTTAAATAAGCGTATTATCTTTATATAGGACGGTAAGTCTTATTTCAGACTGGTCAATAAAGCCAAATGGAGGCTCAAAATGAAATTTAAATCTTTAATTGCTGCATTTGCAATGGTTCTCGGTTTCAGCACCGCTGCATCTGCAAACGGCCTTGTCCGTACTGTTGACAGCTTCGATTACCTCGTGGACTATTCCGGTTCCATGATGATGACCGAGCAAGAAACAAAAATGCCTAAAATGGAAGTTGCAAAAGCTGTTTTGAACAGAATTACCAACGCAATTCCTGATCTCGGCTACAAAGCAAGCATGCACACCCTCGCTCCTGCAAATGAACTTGTAAGCTACGGTGACTTTGCTCCTGCACAAATGGAAGACGCTACCAACTCCCTTCAGTCCGACCTTGCCATTTTCGGCAGAAAAACACCTATCGGCAACGGTATTGCAGGTTTTGCCCCCGCTTATGAACAAATGGCTCGTCCGACCGCCATTATTCTTGTAAGCGACGGCTTGAACAACGTAGGCATTGAACCTGTTAAAGCTATTGTTGACAACAACATCGGCGCCTGCTTCCACATCATTTCTTTTGCTGATGAAGCAGAAGGTCAGGCAACTCTTGATGAAATCGCAAAACTCAACGACTGCACCGTTATGGTAAACGGCGTTGATCTTTATAAAGACGATGCTGCACTGAACGATTTCGTACAAAAAGTTTTCTATGCAGGCCTTGCCAATGATGCGCTTGTTCTCCGCGGCGTAAACTTTGCATTTGACTCTGCTGCTCTTACCGATGAAGCCAAAAACATCCTCGGTGACGTTGCAGTTCTTCTTAAAGAAGACGGCAATGCAGTTGTTCTTGAAGGCTGGACCGACAGCGTAGGTTCCGATGCATACAACAAAACCCTTTCTCAGCGCCGTGCAGAATCCGTAAAGGCATATCTTATCGAAGAAGGCCTTGCAGCTGACAAGCTCGAAGCCAAGGGTATGGGCAAATCCTTCAAGTATGACAACTCCAATGCTGACGGCCGTTATTTGAACCGCCGTGTAGAAGTTGTCGTAAAATAATCATTGCGATGATTAAATAATTTTTATGCAAAGGCTATTTATTAACTATTAATAAATAGCCTTTGTCCGATTAAAGATACTGACACCTGTTGGTGATATGTTTTATCGGAGAGAAATTGAAATGAAAAAAATTCTTAGTGTATTGGTTTTGTCCTTGTCCCTGACAGCTTGCAACTCCGCAAAAGAAGAAAATGTTGCGGTTAAAACTGAAACTGAGTCCGCGCCCAAGCTCGCGGTAAAAAAAGAAGCACAAGAATTATCCGCTCAGGAAAAAGCCGTATATGAAGCATTGGCGACTTTTGCCCGCAGTCATATCAAAAAAAGCAACAATAATATTATTCCCAATAAACGCGCCCCAAAAGTTGAAAAGAAAAATAATATGTATGTGGCCAGTTATGTGGAATTTGATCCTGACAGCCTGAGCATGGAACTTATTCCCACCCCGCACAGACAGTATAAATATCTTGCAAAAATCAAATACCGCGAACGCCTTTTCCAAAGCAAGGCAGAAACCAAAAAGCTTGCTTTGAACGGTGATTTCAGTGTAGTCGGCAGCCGTTTCATTACCGAAGTGCCGAGATACAAACAAGGTAAATGGTGTTATTAAAAAAAGAGGCTTGCGCCTCTTTTTTTGTAAACGGAGAAAACAATGCAGCAGTGTATTATTTCGGCCAATTGTCAGGGCATACCGCTTATAAGGCAGATGGGTAAATTTTTGCCGTTTATTAAAAATTATTGCGTTGAATATTATATCAATTTTAAAAAAGAGATAATTCCCTTACATAAATTGGCAGACTGCGATCTTTTGATTTACCAGAAATTGGATGACAGCTGGGGAGAATTGTCAGAAAAATATCTTTTGGAACACGTTAATCCAAAAGCGCTTACTGTCTGCATGCCAAATATTGCCAATAAAGCATTATGGCCTATTTCAAAAGGTACAGGCAATCTTAATAATCCGTACAATGAAACCTATGTTGATGAACTCCTTGCACGAAATCTTTCTGTAGACGAAATTATTTATCTTGTGCGGAAAGTTGATTTTGCACGGCATTATGATTTGCAGGCTTTGTTTGAAGAATCAATGCGGCTGGAGCGTTCCAAAAAGTATGCGGGCTGTGAAGAAATTTGTGATTTTATAGAAGAAAATTTTTCAAAAGTTCGTCTTTTTTCCACGTATAACCATCCCTGCGGGGTATTGCTCAATAAGGCGGCACAGATTGTTTTGCGTGAAATCGGTTTTGACAATGTTCCTGAAAGGCTGATTGAAAACATTGTATGCGAGGAAAATTATTATATGCCCGTTCATCCGTCCGTAGCACGGTTTTTTGGGCTGGACTTTATTGACGAAAATACAAAGTATCCTGTTTACGGCAATATGCTGACCTATTATGAATACATTAAAGGCTATGTCTATGCTAAGCGGAATAATGTGGAACTTGCGCCTTATTTTTTATGGGTTGCCGAACAGCAAAATAAAAATGCCGAAAAATCTTGACTGATTGCAAATGCTCCTTATTTATTAATGGTATGAATGAATAAGGAGTTTATTATGTCTTCCACCTATAAATTTAAAGCAGAAACCCATAAGGTATTGAATATTCTCACGCATTCGCTGTATACGAACCGTGAGATTTTTTTGCGCGAACTGCTCTCCAATGCTTCCGATGCGCTGGATAAGCTGCGCTTTAAACAAAACAAAGGCGAGAGCGTGCTTTGTCCCGAACTTCCTTTGGAAATTAAAATTACAGCCGACAAAGAAGGCAATGTGCTGACTGTTCAGGACAGCGGCATAGGCATGACCAGACAGGAAATGCAGGATAACCTCGGCATTATAGCCAAATCAGGTTCCGAAAAATTTCTGAAAGATATTGGCGATACGTCCTGCGACAGCAGCAAGCTCAATATCGACCCGTACGCCGAAGAGGAAATCGTGGAGCACAAAGACGGCGAAAATGCCGATGCTTCCCAGATTATCGGCCGTTTCGGCATTGGTTTTTATTCTGTGTTCATGGTTGCGGATAAAGTGGAAGTATATTCCGTGCCTGCCTGTGAAAGTGCCAAAGAAGAAGGCGATGCCAAGGCGTATGTCTGGACGTCAGCAGGAACCGACAGCTTCACCATTGCTCCCTTGGACGACGTTGCAGGCCTTTCCCGCGGAACCATGATTAAAATTTATCTGAAGCAGGATGCCAAGGAATTTGCGGAAGAATACCGTCTTGAAAGCATTATCCGCCGCCATTCCAATTTCCTGCCTTTCCCCATTTTCCTGAACGGAAAACAGACCAATACAACGCCTGCGCTGTGGCGTGAACCGAAATTCAGCATCAAAAAAGAACAGTACGATGAATTTTATAAATTCCTCACCTATGACAGCGAAAATCCCTTTGATGTCATTCACCTGTCCGTAGATGCTCCCGTACAGTTCAATGCGCTGCTGTTTATCCCGCAAAAAAGCGAAGATTATTTTCTTGACCAAAAGGATGCATGGGGGCTGGATTTGTATGTCCGCCGCGTGCTGATTGACAAAAACAGACAGGAACTTCTGCCCAATTATTTTGCGTTTGTAAAAGGCGTGGTGGATACGGAAGACCTGCCTCTGAATATTTCCCGCGAAACCCTGCAGGAAAACATTGTTCTCAAGAAAATTTCCCAAACCATTGTGCGTCAGCTAATGACCCATTTTGAAAAAATGGCTGCGGCGGACAAGGAAAAATATAATGAATTTTGGAAAAAACACGGCAAATATTTCAAGTTTGCATTCAATGATTTTGTTTACCGTGATCGTGTGGCTAAACTCATGCGTTTTGTTTCCTCTTCCTCTGACGAGCTTATCAGCCTTGAAGACTATGTAAGCCGCGCTAAGGCAGGCCAAAAGGAAATCTGGTATGTAAGCGCTTCTTCCAAGGAAGCCGCAAAGCTCAACCCGCACATGGAACGCTTTGCCCGCAAGGGGTTGGAAGTATTGTTCCTTCTTGAGCCTGTGGAAGAAATCGCCTTGGAAAGCCTGCAGAAATTCAATGATTATACATTTAAAAATATTGAACAGGCAGATGCCCATGCTCTGGATTCCTTCCCCGATGTGGAAAAAAAGGAAGATGAACTGCCCAAGCTTTCCGAACTGGAACAGACGGAACTTGATCAAATGCTGGAACGCATGAAAGAAATTCTGGGCGATAAAGTAAAAGATGTCAGACGCACGGACAGACTGACAGGCAGTCCTGCCTGCATGGCTTCCCAAGACGGTGTCAGCTCCACCATGGAAAAACTTATGCGTTCTTTCCAAAAAGACGACAGCATTCCGCAGAAAGTTCTGGAAATCAATCCCGACCATGCGCTTATCCGTTCCCTGCTTGCCATTTATAAGGATGACAGGCGTTCCGGGCTGTTTGAAGAAATGGTCTGGGGTATTTTCGACAATACCATATTGCTGGACGGCTATATGAACGATCCATTTGTTATGGCGCAAAGAAGCCTGAAGCTTATGGAAAAAGCAGGGCAATGGTATATGGACCTGCGTTCCAAATAAGCTGAAATCCTTTTGCCGTTTTGCGGCAGGGGATTTGCCTGTTTTGTATGAAAACTTCCTGTTTCGGCAGGAAGTTTTTTTTTGTTAACAGGGATAAAAACAGAAAGATTTAAATATTTTGGCATGCTCTTTGCTAAATATGGGTATGGAAATTTTTTATGTGTATTTGCGTCAGATTAATGACGTCAATTGATAACGGCAAGGAGTTTTTATGCAAAATGCATTGTATACGGGCTTATTTGCATCCCTGACCACAGAACACAGAATGGCCATGATAAGCAACAATTTGGCCAACGTGAATACGGCAGGCTATAAGGCAGACGCATTGGCATTTAAAGATACCATGATACATTTTGCCCATGATTTTATTCGTGAGCCCTTGGAAAACCTGCGCTCAGAGCCTTTATTCCCTGAACAGTGCCTTAGGGCCAGAACTCGTATTGCCACCAAAGAAACGGATTTTTC
>CALUWZ010000032.1 GCA_944324625.1 uncultured Mailhella sp.
GGCAAAAACAAACAAAAAGCTCGGCACGGCATAAATTGAAGTAATCAAAATCAGCACTTTTTTGCGGCTGTGCAAAACCATATCAGACAAAAATCCCACAGAAAACTGAATGAAAATCAGGCATGCGCCTCCGATGGAAATAACGGAGGAAAGCTGCAGAAAACTGTAGGAAGAAGTTTTTTGCATATATTCCACGTACCAAAGATTAATCATCATGTAAATGGAACCCGTTGCCACCATCTGCCACAGACAGAGCGGCCAGAAATTTTTGTTTTTCATGACAGTGACAAGACCAGCCAGCATGCTTTTCAGGGTTGCCTTCTGTTTTTTCGGGGTCTGATAGGGAGAAACTTCGGGAATGCAGAAAATCCAGCAAAGAGTCAGACCGAGCACAATCACCGCCATGGCAAAAACTGCACCTCTCCATGTCAGAACATGGGTGACAACCAAAAACGGCGTTGCCGCCAGCACGGGCCCGAGTTCACTGATGCCGCAGAGTATGCTGTTGGCCCGGGCAAAGGTCTGCGGAGTAAACCACAAACTCAGCATGGTTATGGAAATAACGGACAAAGACACGCCGACGCCGATAAAGAAACGGGATACGATTACCTGAGTCTGAGTCTGGGAAAAAGCAAAGCCAAGAGTGGCAATGCCTGCAATAAAGGTAAAAATAATCAAAATTTTGCGGGGTCCGTACGCATCTGCCAAAATTCCGGCAGGCAGCTGCATAAACCCGTAAGAAAACATGGTGGCGGCGCTGACATAACCGATATTCTGCGGCGTAAAGCCAAAATCAGCCGACATGTAATCCACAAGCACCGTAGGACAGCTTCTTGAAAGCAAACTCAGCAAATATCCGATTCCGCATAGAATAAGCACAAAATAACTTTTTTGCATGATTTCACACCGCCGCAAGATCTCAATAAGCTAAAATTCCACAACCTGTCCGCTGTCTGCAACTTCTTTCAGCAGTGTCAAAGCCTCATCTGCCTCTTTTTCTTCCAGCACGCGAAGGGCAAAACCGGCATGCACAATCATATAATCACCGATTTTGGGCGGATTTTCCAAGAGCATGGTAGAAACCGTCAAAAACGTTTCTCCTTCGCCCACACGGACTTTTGCCATATCATCTTCCAAAACTTCCGTAACGCAAACGGGAACAGCCAAACACATAAGCACACCTCAATAATTCATTTGAAAAAAACATACTACACTTCCTTTTCCCTGACAAGCAAAAGCCTGATTTCGGACCTTTTATTTTTATTGCCAAAAAGAAAAAAATAATCTATTAAAACATAAGTGAGAAAATTATGATACACAGTTTGTTCATCAATCCCTTTATAAAACTCATCGACAGCCTTGGGGCAACGGCACTTTTTCTTTTTGACGCGGTCATTGCCACCAAAAATGTCCGACACCTGTTCAGCAAAATTTTCAATCAGGTTTTTGTCATCGGTGCCCAGTCCATTTTTGTCATTCTGCTTATAGGCCTTTTTACGGGTCTTGTACTCGGCCTGCAGGCCTTTTATGCCATGAGCATGTTTGAAGCCCAAGGCATGCTCGGTTCGCTGATTTCCCTTACCCTTATCAGGGAAATGGGCCCCGTGCTCACCGCCATTATGGTTGCCGCCCGTGCAGGAAGCGCCATGACTGCGGAAATAGGCGTCATGCGCATAAGCGATCAGGTTGACGCATTGGAAGTCATGGATATTCATCCCATAGGCTATATGGTCAGCCCAAGGCTTTGGGCAGCTCTCATTTCTTTTCCTCTTCTGACTGCGATTTTCAACATTATAGGACTTATCGGAGGCTATCTGTCCGCCTGCGTTCTGCTTGGCCTCAATGCAGGACGCTACATGTCGGGCATTGAATCTTCCGTCATGCTCAGCGACGTGACGGGCTGTTTCTTAAAATCCCTTGTTTTTGCTGTTATCGTCATTTTAATATGCTGTTACCAAGGATATTTCGTACATACCAGAAGGGACTCAAAAGGGCCCGTTGCCGTAGGCAATGCCACAACGTCCGCCGTAGTGACAAGCTGCGTGCTTATTCTCATTGCCGACTATGTGCTGAGCTCATTTCTTTTATAGGAAATTTTTATGGATTCCTTACTGCAAAAAACATGGGACATACGCATTGAAAACCTGTCCGCAGGTTATAAAGACAAAACCATTATCAAAAGCATGAATGCCCATATTCCAGCCCGAAAAATCACGGCGGTACTGGGAGAATCGGGCTGCGGCAAAACAACGCTGCTGAAAGTTTTTCTGGGCCTTATCCCCGTTCAGAACGGAAAACTGTACATTGCGGACAAAGACATTGCCGCACTTTCCGAAAAATCCTTCCGCTTTATGCGCAGACGTTTCGGGGTATTGTTTCAGGACGGGGCGCTGCTCAGTTCTTTAAACCTGATCGACAATGTGGCTCTTCCTCTCAGGGAACACACCAAACTGCCGCAAAAAATCATCAATAAAGCCGTATTGGAAACGCTTGATCTTGTAGGACTTAAAGAAGCCGCTTACCGCTACCCCAGCGAACTTTCGGGCGGCATGCGCAAGCGTGCAGGCCTTGCCCGCGCCATTATCACGGAGCCGCCGCTTTTGTTCTATGACGAACCCACATCAGGCCTTGACCCCATTACTTCCATGAAAATGGACCAGCTTCTTTTGGACATGCAGTCTTATTACCAAAACATGACCACTGTTTTAATCACCCATGACATGAACAGCGTCAAACGTGTGGCAGACCATATTTTATTGGTAAAAGACGGCATTGCCCATTTTAACGGCACCAAGGAAGATTTCTTTTCCTCTTCCGACGCCTACATAAAAAACTTTTTGGAACAGCAGGAAAACCAAGAACAAAAACATACGCTTCCGGATAATCCGGAGGTCAGAAAAGCCCTTGATGAATGGCTTAAAAGTCAGTAAAAACTGCTTGAGGTACTTATGATAAAAAAACAAAGCGCAGTGGGAATTTTTGTTTTAATCGGACTTGTCTGTGTCGGATATCTGACCATTAAACTCGGAAAAATGGAAGTGTTCGGCAGCAGCAGCTATACGGTTGAAGCGCAGTTTTCCTCTGTTTCAGGCCTGAGAAACGGCGCAAACGTAGAAATTTCAGGCGTACAGGTCGGCCGTGTCAGTGCCATTGACCTTGACCCCGAAACCTTTCTTGCCAAAATCAGCATGAAAATCAACAATAACATCGTGCTGAGCGACGATACCATGGCGTCAATAAAAACCAGCGGCCTTATCGGTGACAAATTTGTGGAACTGACCCCCGGCGGCAGTGACGAGCTTTTGGCTGACGGATCCGTTATTTCAGACACGGAACCGCCTGTGGATTTGATTGCCCTTATTTCCAAATACGTATTCGGGAGCATATAATGATTAAAAATATCCTTTCTTTTGTTCTGGCTTTAACTCTTGGAATCAGCACGGCTTTTGCCGATCCCGGCACCCCCAAGCAGCGGGTTGAAGACGGCAGTGCAAGAATTTTCAACCTGCTTTTGCAGGAAGAATTCCAAAATCCTGAAACAAAACCCCAAGTTCTGAAACAAATTGAAGCAGAACTTATGGGCTTTTTTGATTTTGAAGAATTTTCTACCCGTACGGTAGGCCCGAAATGGCGCCAATTCACCCAAGATCAGAAAAAACGCTTTATTGAAGCCTTTACCGAACTTTTAAGAAACTCCTACGTAAACACTCTCAACTCTTACAGCGGCGAAACCCTTGCCTATGTCGGCGAAGTCCGTTCCAAGGACGGAACCAAGGTTGAAGTGCATACCTTATTTAAAGGTCAGGAAAAAGATTATCCCGTTTCTTTCAGAATGCTTATCAAAAATGACCAATGGGTTGTTTATGACGTCATTATTGAAGGCATAAGCATGATAAAAAACTACCGTGAACAATTCAAAGATTTTCTGGTCAAAGCCGACCCTGAAGAACTCATTTTACGCATAAAAGAAAAAGCCTCAGAAAAAAAAGAAACTGAAGCAAAATAAACTGCTGAGCGGCAGGAGTTTTTTTTATGAACAAAATCATTTTCGGACTGCTGATAGGATTTTGCCTTTTTTCAGGCTCAAATGTCGATAATGCCCGCGCACGGGAACTGACGGCTGAAAACGCTGAAGCAGTAAACCAAGCTTTGACCCAAAATTCAGCCGGCGGCAGCTATGCTGATGACGGATACTTTGAAGACGATTACTTCGAAGATGATTATTCTTTTGAAGAAAACAGCAGCAAAGACACGTTTCTGGTCTGGAATAAATTTTGGCACGGCGTCAACGATTATGCCCTGATCCGCATTGCAAAGCCCCTGCATCAAAATTACAGCAAAATTACCACAAAAGGCATACGCGGCGGCATTGAAAATTTCAGAAACAACCTGAAAACTCCGCACCGCATGCTTAATGCCGCTTTGCAGGGAGAATTTGCCCAAATGTTCATCGATCTCGGCAGATTCATTATCAATACAACCACAAGCCTCGGCTTTGCGGATGTGGCAGGCCGTGAAAAAACACTGTATCCGTATACGCCCGACAATCTGCGTTTCGGCTATACCTTGGCAGCATGGGGAATTCCCGAAGGCCCGTATTTTGTCATACCGTTTTACGGCCCCTCCACCGTGCGTGAAGCCATAGGCACAGGAGTTGACGCTTTCAGCAACGTACAGGATTATTTCTTGGAATGGTATATATACATGCCTGCTGAAACATACCTGCTCTTCAACAAAATCGATGAAATCTACATGCCGTACGAAACCCTTACCAAAAATGCAATTGACCCTTATATAGCAATTAAAAATGCCTATTTGGAAAATCTTGCCTATAAAGCCCCCAAGGTTTCCAAACCCCAAAAAACACTTTCCCAAACAGCTCAATAACAGGAGCATATATGCAGTCCCAAAACAAGAAATTTCCCATTACTTGGGAGCAGGTTCACCGCGACGCACTGCGCCTTGCCCAAAAACTGCAGGATAAAAATTTTGATGCCCTTCTTGCCGTATGCAAAGGCGGACTTGTTCCAGCCTCCCTCATTGCACGGGCATTGGACATTCATTATATCGATACTGCCTGCTTTGACGGCGAAAATTCCGAACAGGCAATCAAACTGCCTGAACTTAGCGGAAAAAACCTGCTCATCGTCGATGATATCATCAATACGGGCAAAACAGCCGCCTATCTGAAACAAATCTACCCCTCAGCGCACTATGCCAGCCTTTACGTCAAGGAAGAAGTCATGCACCTTGCGGACTCATACATTACAGCCGTAAACCAAGATACATGGTTTATTTTCCCATGGGAACATGAGTAAATGGCCCCTTTACTGCAATCCAGAATTTTGGCATGCATGGCAGTTTTCTGCTGGCTCATGCTTTTTTATTCCCAAGCCAATATCATTATTGTGGCAAGTGCCATTGCCTTTTTAACCTATCCCGTATTCAAAAAACTGAGCCAAAAACTGAATATCTGGATAGCTGTGGGCATTTACTATGCCTGCCTTGCGCTCATCATCATTATCCCCGTTATTCTCATTACCGTCTTGGTCACCCCGCAGGCAGTAAACGGCTATAAAACCATTTTGCTGTGGATTGACAACGGCCTGCAGCTGCCGCCGGAATGGCAGCATTATATTGACCTTGCCTATGAATGGCTCAGAGAAATCCCCGGGTTTCAAAGTTCCACTGCGGAAATGAGCGCTGCCATAAAACGGACCGTAACAACCTTTTTCCAAGTACTGCTGACAGGAAGTTTGAGCTTTGCGGGAAGCACAATTAATATTGTCATGCAAATCTTCCTCATTGTTTTTCTGTCAGGGCTGCTTGTGGTTTATGCCCCCACCTGCCGCAAGCTTGCCGTGCGTGTCAGCACATTGCCCGAAGAATGTGTAAACCGTTTCATCATTGCCCTGCAAAGCGCCGTGCGGTCCATTTTTCTGGGAATTTTCTTTGTTGCTTTTGTGCAGGGTGTTTTAACGGGCATCGGCTTTTTTATTTTCGGCGTAAAAGATGCCGCCTTCTGGGGACTGCTCGCCATTATCTGCGCTGTCATCCCCATTGTGGGAACGGCTCTGGTCTGGGTTCCCATTGCCCTGACAGTATGGGTCGGCGGTTCCCTTTACAGCGCTTTGGGTATTGTGGCATGGGGCATGATTGTCGTTGCGGGTGCGGACAACTTTCTGCGTCCCTATTGCCTGCAGACAGGAATACGCACGTCCATCATAGTGCTGTTTTTCTCCATTATCTGCAGTATTATCGCCTTTGGCCCCATCGGTCTTATCCTTGGCCCCATTTTGGTTGCCCTCGGCATACAGGCAGTAGCGGAAAGTGATTATCTGCTCAAAAAATCAGCCGAGAAAGAATAAAAAATCCTGCAAACTCAAGTATCTTTCCAATTAATTAAAAAAACTTTTTACATCAAGCAACTGTCTAAAGTATATGACAAAACCATATCTCCCTTCTGCAAAGGACTTCCCCTCTGTTTCACGCTTTTTGGCAGAAAGCTGACGTTTCCGCCTCCCCCAAAAAGAGTGAAACGCAGTAAATCAAAATCTTTTCTCTTTTGCAGACAAATGATATCGCTTACGTTTTTTTATAAAAAATTCAAAAAGATACCTGCAAATATTTCATAACGGAAAAGGGGAGCAATTGCTCCCCTTTTCTGCGCCTGCAGCACTTTTTATTATTATATGTATTAAAGATAATCCAAATCAACGGCAGAATATCCGTTTCCCATCATCAGCTTGACATACTGCACGCCCCGTTCGTTCACAGGCAGAACGGGAAAAACATTGCGGCACTGCTCACACTTGACGGAACTCGGATTAAAAGGAGCAATAAGAGCATTTTTCTGACCGCAGTGCGGACATTCATACACAAAAATAAGCTCCATTCCGCAGGGTGCAACGGGTTTTACAGGTTTCATGCTTCCCCCTGCAGCAAAGAACGGCCGTTCATTTCCTTAGGCTGATCCTGTTTCCAAAGCGCCAGCAAAGTAGGTGCGATATCGCCGAGCTTTCCTTCTTTTTCCGCTGCCAGCGAACCGTCTTTATTCAAAAGCAGAAACGGCACTTGGTTCATGCTGTGGGCTGTCTGGGCTTTGCCTTTTGCGTCAATCATTTCTTCCACATTGCCGTGGTCTGCCGTTACACAGACGTACATATCCTGAGCAAACGCACTTTCCAGAATTTTTGCCGTGCAGACATCGACAGCCTCACAGGCTTTAATTGCAGCTTCCAGATTGCCTGTATGACCTACCATATCGGGATTGGCAAGATTGCAGACAATAAAATCGAACTGACGGCTGTTGATTGCGTCAACAAGCTTATCGGTCACTTCATAAGCGCTCATTTCAGGTTTCAGGTCATAGGTTGCAACGGATTTCGGAGAATTGACCAAAATTCGTTCCTCACCCTGAAACGCTTCTTCCCTGCCGCCGCTGAAAAAATACGTTACATGAGCGTATTTTTCCGTTTCCGCAATGCGCAGCTGCTTAAAGCCGTGCTCAGCCACCCACTGTCCCAGCGTATTCTGCAAAACATCTTTGCCAAAAGCAACAGGCAGAGGAAGTTCTGCTTCGTATGCCGTCATGGACGCCATAAGAATCTTGGGCGTACGCTTTCTTGCAAATCCTTGGAAATCCTCATCCAAAAAAGCATGCACCAATTCCCTTGCCCTGTCTGCGCGGAAATTGAAAAAGAAAATGCCGTCTTTGTCCCGCACGGCTGCTTCATCCTTGGCAAGCAGCAGACAAGGTTCAATAAATTCATCGGTTTTGCCTTCAGCATAGGATTTTTCCAGATAGGATACGGCATTTTCGGCATGTTCGGCTTCACCGTCAACAAGGAGTTTCCATGCCCGTTCCACGCGCTCCCAGCGTTTATCCCTGTCCATGGCATAAAAACGGCCGCAAACACTGGCAAGCCTGCCGCCGAATTCCTGCATGCTCTGCAAAATTTCCTGCACATAGTGCACGCCTGACGTGGGAGAAGTGTCCCTGCCGTCGGTAAAGGCATGCAAATAAACAGGCACTTCATGCATTTGCCCGAGTTTCAGCAGTGCTTTTATATGATTGATATGGCTGTGCACGCCGCCGTCGGACAAAAGCCCCATTAAATGCACGCGGCCGCCATTGTTTTTTACCTGTCCAAAAAGTTCGGTTAACGCTTTATTGCGGAAAAATTCACCGTTTTCAATGGCAGCGTCAATGGCTTTCATATCCTGCAGAACAACACGGCCTGAACCGATATTCAAATGACCGACCTCGGAATTGCCGATAAATCCCGCAGGAAGTCCCACAGCCTCGCCGCAGGCATTGAGCCTTGCAAGATTTTTGTCCGCAAGGATTTTGTCAAGACAGGGAGTATGGGCAAGTTTGGCCGCATTGCCCGCCCCTTCGGGAGCAAGGCCGTAACCGTCCAAAATAAGCAGCAAAGTTTTTGGTATGCTATTCATAACTACGCCTTTTTGGCCCGTTCGGAAAGCACGACGGCTTCCGCTTCATGCCAAAGATTTTCAAGCTGAAAAAGTTCTCTGGTTTCTTCTTGGAAAATATGCACGACAATATCGTTCAAATCCACAAGAACCCATGTTCCCGCCTGATAGCCTTCGGTTGAAAGAATTTCAAATTTCTCTTTTTTGCTTTCCATAATAATGTTGTCTGCCAAGCTTTTGGCATGGCGGGCAGAACTTGCGGAAGCAATGATCACCAAGTCCGTAACGGCACTTTTTACTTCCAGTGCCTTAATATTTTTTGCTTTTCCCTCCACAAGCCAAGTATAAATATGTTCTGCTTTTTCCTTGGCAGGCATAAGCGAATATTTTTTTTCTTTAACCATTTCTTTCTCCAAAGAATTTTTTTTCACCTTAGCAAAATTTTTTCATAAGTACAAATAACATTTTTGTTATTTTTTTATTTGCCCTGTTCCCGTATCTTGACCTTGCAGGAAAAATAATGCATAAACAAAAACAAACATACGTAAAAGGTATATGTGAAGGAGTTTTTATTATGATGTTTCAACAGGATTTAGAGACACTGCCGAGGGAAGAACTGAAAGAACTGCAGCTTCGCAGACTGCAGGATCTTTGCGCAAGACTGTATGCGAACGTTCCCTTTTATCAAAGAAAATTTGACGAAATTGGCATTACGCCCAAAGATATAAAATCCCTTTCAGATATTAAATTTTTACCTTTTACGGAAAAACAAGATCTGCGTGACAATTATCCGTTCGGCCTTTTTGCCATGCCCAAAGAAAATATTGTCCGCCTGCACGCTTCAAGCGGAACAACAGGCAAAGCAACAGTCGTGGGCTATACCCATCGAGACATTCAAAACTGGGCAAACTGCATGGCCCGCGCTTATACGGCCTACGGCCTGACCCAAAAAGACATTATCCATATTTCTTACGGCTACGGCCTGTTCACCGGCGGTCTCGGTGCACACTACGGTGCCGAACAGCTCGGCGCAGTGGCTATCCCCATGTCAGGCGGCTCCACCAAACGCCAAGTACAGCTTATGCGCGATTTTGGCGCAACTGCCCTTTGCTGTACACCGTCCTATGCCCTGTATCTGTATGAAGCCGGTCTTGAAGCTGACATCAATTTTAAGGAACTTCCCCTGCGTACGGGTATTTTCGGAGCAGAACCGTGGACAGAAGAAATGCGACACGAACTTGAAGAAAAACTCGATATCAAAGCCTACAATATTTACGGCCTTTCAGAAGTCATGGGCCCCGGCGTTGCTTACGAATGCACCCACAGCGCCAACGGCTACATGCATCTGCAGGAAGACCAGTTCCTTGCCGAAATCATTGACCCCGTTACGGGAGAACAGCTTCCGGACGGCGAAGAAGGTGAACTTGTTCTTACCACTCTCACAAAAGAAGGCGTTCCTCTCCTCCGCTACAGAACAAGAGACATTACCTCCATTTATGACGTTCCCTGCGGCTGCGGCAGAACATTCAGAAGAATCAGCCGCCTTAAAGGCCGTTCTGACGATATGCTTATTATCCGCGGCGTCAACGTATACCCGCAGCAGATCGAAGGCATCATCATAGATGCAGAAGGCACAGCCCCCCATTACCAAATTATCGTCACCCGCGACGGTGCTTTGGACAATGTGGAAATTCTTGTGGAAATCGCCGAAGGTTCCTTTGACGATACCATTAAGGGCCTGCAGCAGCGTGAACAGAAAATCCAAAAAACCATTAAGGAATTCCTTGGCATTACCACCAAGGTCCGCCTTGTTGAACCCAAAACCATTGAAAGAACGGACGGCAAGGCAAAACGCATTATCGACAAGCGTTAACCATGACAGACTTTCATATTGAAATATCGGAGCAAATGCCTCCGGCCTCTGCCGTGCTTTATGCCAAAAGCATGGGGCTTCGGGCATTTGCTCTTATTTTCAATGCGGAATATATTCCCGAATTTCCGCAAAACAACAGCTGTTTTGCCAAAGAAAAATCAACTTCTCCCCATACGGCTTCCCTTCTTGCCAAGCAAAAACTTGTGCATGACCTTGCGGTATACTATGACGTGCAGGCAGTGTTCGGCATAAAGCTGAAACATATCCCCCCTGCGCTTTTGGAAAGCGCCGTAGCCTGTTACCGCGGTCTGGGCATTTCCTTTATCGGCGTACACGGTGAAAGCATAAGCGACATTGTGGAACAGGGAACAAATTTTTCCGCAGTCAGCGCCAAGGCGGATATTTTATTCAATCCCGGCCTGATTGACGAAAAATGCACGGAACTTGCAGCAGAAAACAATGTGTTTCTGGAAATTTCCACCCACCCCAAACACGCTTATACCAATGCCCATATTGCCAAGCTTGCCCAAAAATACGGGGCAAAACTTGCTTTGGGAAGCCACGCCAGAACATTGGAAGAAATTCACAGTCCCGACATGCAGAAAGCCGTACTGAAAGGTGCTTGCATAGAAACGGAACACGGCTGTGAATTGCTGAGAAAAATTCAACAATTTTAAGGAGTTTTATTATGGCTGAATGTCCAAAATGTAACGGTAGCGGAAGAGAATCCTGCGGTGTATGCTGGGGCGGACAAAGACAAATCCTTTGCATGGGCTGCAGCGGCCGCGGCTACATCAAACACGAAGACGGCACCAAAGAAACCTGTAAACGCTGCCACGGCGCAAAATTCTACATTCCTCTGAGCTGTCCCAAATGCGACAACAGCAAACCATGCCCGCACTGCGGCGGCACGGGCCAAATCTAATTTTCCGCGGTGAAAACTTTTCCCCGCACTCTTTTCAAAACTTTTACTTAACGCAAAAAAAGCAGGATATCTTCCTGCTTTTTTTATATTTTCGCTGTACGCAGTATATGCGGCACGCCATTCTTCAAAAAACTTATCCCCAGTACAGAGAAATCCATTCCCCGTCTTTCATGTCTGTTTCCTGTCTGAACTGACGGGCTTTGCCCATTTTTTCATAGGCTTTTTCCAAATCCGCCACCTGCGTTCCCAAAAATCCGGATAAAATAAGCACATGGCTGTCATTGACCGCAGCCATGATGTCTTCTGCCATTTCCCTGAGCGGTCCGGCCAGAATATTGGCAATGACCACGTCAAATTTTTCCCCTTTTGCTTTATCTATGCTGCCAAGTTCTATGGGAAAATTCTGAACTTTGTTAATTCCGCAGTTTTCTTTGGCATTGTCCACGGCAAGACTTTCAATATCAAGGCCGTAGCCCGTCAAACCGTATTTTGTGCAGGCAATGCCCAAAATGCCCGTTCCTGTTCCCAAATCCAAAAAGCGCTGGCCTGCTTTAATTTTTCCCTCATGATAAAGCGTTGTTATGGCTTTCAGACAAAGCACGGTGCTGGCATGATGTCCCGTTCCGAAAGCAGACTTCGGCTCAATAACAATGGGATGCAGATTTTTGATATTTTCATAGCTTTCTTCAAGCCACGGAGGCAAAATAACAAAATCCCCCACTTCAATGGGCGTAAAATATTCTTTCCACGCATTTGTCCAGTCTGCCTGCACGATTTTGGAACGCCTGCACTCAGCTTCAGCCAGAAAATTCTGAACTTCCTGCGCCAAATTATCCAGCAAAGCACCGTCTTCGCAGTGCAGCGTAAGTTTTATCTGTCCCGTGGGCAGGCTTTCCTCTTCCCAGCCGTACGCAAGAGCCTGCCCCACCAAGGCCTCGGCAAGGGCAAAATCTTCCTCTTCAACAATAATTTCCAAGCGTTCCAAATATTTTTCTTCAGTATTCATACCATTCCTTTAATGAGGCAAAAGTCTGACTTCATCAGCGCCGTCAAGCTCTTCCAAAAGCACGTCAATTTGTTCGCTGCGGGCAGTATTGACCTGTTTTCCGACATACGCGGCAAAAATCGGCAGTTCCCTGTGTCCTCTGTCCACCAGCACCAAAAGCTCAATGGAACAGGAACGGCCGTAATCCTGCAAAGCCTCAAGGGCAGCGCGGACGGTACGTCCCGTATACAGCACATCATCAATCAAAATCACATGCTTGCCCTCAATGGATACGGGAATATCGGAAGCCGTCAATTCGGGAATTGCAGTCAACGAAGTCCAGTCATCACGGTACAGGCTGATATCAAGCGTACCCTGCACAATTCTTTTTCCAGATTTTTCCTCCAAAATTTTCGCCAGTCTGTTGGACAAATTAACTCCCCGGCGGACTATTCCCACAAGAATAACTTTATCCAAATCTTCATGTTTTTCCATAACCTGATAAGCAAGACGCTCAAGCGTTCTTTCCATATCGCCTTTATTCATCAGAACTTTCATAAGAACTCCTATGGGTATTGGATTGGAATTAAAACCGATTGTACATAAACGGCAAAATTTTGCAATGAAATTTAATTTGCAAAATTTTTCTGAATTAATTGACAACGCCAAATCAAACCTTATATTTTAAAAGGTTATCCGAAAAACCGACATATCATATTCAAAAATATGACATTGACAAAAATCAGTTTGCAACCTATTAACATAAAAAATAACCACGCGTTTTGCGTTGGAGGAAAAAATGATTAAATTGACAGCTAATGCAAAAAAAGAATTGGACGCTTTTTTTGCTGACAAAGAAAAAAGCACCATCCGCGTATTTTTGGCTCCCGGCGGCTGACGCGGTCCCAAGTTGTCTTTGGCTCTGGATGAGTCCAAATCAGATGATACTACCATGGAAGTAGAAGGCTATTCTTTCTGCATTGAAACAAGCCTGCTCGCCCAAATCGGCAGTGCAACCATTGACATTACGTACATGGGCTTCAGCATTGAACCTGAAATTCCGCTCAACAGTGCAGGCTCTTCAGGCTGCTCCACCTGCGGAAGCGGCGGTTCCTGCTCCATCTAATCTTTCTCAACCCGTATTCCCACAATTTTGTGGGAATACCTTTATTCAGACCATTTTCAACCATGATAGAACTCAGTTTAAATGCCCTTAAAGAACTGGACGCTTTTTTCAAAACCCAAGAAGAAAAAAAGCCTGTCCGTCTCTATCTTGCCCCGGGCGAACAAAGCTCACGCCTTGAATTTATTTTGGACAA